>JAHDDF010000677.1 GCA_020629475.1 Saprospiraceae bacterium | reverse complement strand
AGAAATCCCAAATCAAGGCGAAAGACGGGGAATGGATGGATATGGATGACCGTATCCTTTCCTCCCTTTGGAGGGCATTGAACGCGGCTGATATAAAGACTTCCCAATCCTTCCTTACCCAATTGATTGATTCCACCTTTTCCCCCGCTTGCGACCCCATTAACGAGTACCTGAAAAACTTACCTGCATGGGACGGGGAAACGGATCACATTGCTGCCCTGGCTGATTGCCTGACCCTGGCGAATTATTCCGAAGCGGAAAAACGGGTTTACTTCAAGAAGTGGTTTACCGGCATCATCGCTAATAAGTTGATAACCGATGAATGCGCGAACCATTTGTGCCTGGTACTTGCGAGCCAAAGACAGGGGCTATACAAAACGCGGTTCATAAAATCATTGATGCCTAAAGCCCTGCGGGATTATTATTACCAGGGCGCACTAGACCCGGATAATAAGGATCATCTTTTCCGTTGTTCCGCGAACCTGATTTATAACCTGGACGACTATCTCAACCACCGGAACAAGGATAAGACCAACGGCTTGAAAGGCGTTATTACGGATTCCCGAATCATCGCCCGGCGTCCTTACGGGCGGTACGACGTGACCCTACCCAAGATATGCTCCTTCGTAGGGACTTGTAATGATACCGAGTTCTTGATGGACGGCACCGGCTCCCGCCGTTTCATGGTATTTGACGTGCAATCCATTGACTACGAAAAACGCCTGGAGGTGGACACGGAAGCCTGTTTCGCGCAAGCCTACGCCTTATTCAATAGCGGGACGCAATACTGGCTCACCAAGGAGGAAGAGAATGAAATGCAGGAACGGAATGAATCCTTTGAACTGCGCTCCGTGGAATATGACTTCGTGGCGAAGCTATTCACCCCAATCCCCGCCGGCTCTTTTGATGATGCCAATGTCAACCACCACAAGTTTACCCTTGCCGAGATTACCCAAAAGGTAGGGGAGATTGCCGGGAAATCCATCCAGATAAAATCCAGGGAGATATCCAAGGCGCTCAAAAAACAAGGCTTCGTACGGAAGCAGGAAAGGACTTTAAACGGGCAAAAGCCCCGATTATATCACATTGAAATTTCATAGCCATGAATAACGCGGCAAATAAGGATAAAGCGGTAGAACGCCTGATGTTTTGTTGGAGTAAAACGGGATTAGCCGATTGCGGCACCCTAAGCACCCCGGTTTTTTGGTCGGACGTACGGAACCCGGCAAAGCGGCAAAAGGTCATCGTGGTATCGGATAGACCCCTCGAGCCGGGTTTAGTGCTTGCGGATGAATGGGGCGTTGCTAGAAATGATAAGGGTGCCGTGGTGGAAGTGGTCAAGACCCAATACAATGACTGGGCGGTGGCAAGCTGCCGGCGCCGGGAGGGGTATGATCGGATTTATGGGTGTGAGGTTTGGTTTTTGGTGTTGGAGCGGGTGAAATAATTAATCTTAATTAATAAACTTTTATTAATTTTGGTGTAACAATCAGAAATTCCTGAACGTTACACTAGAGTAAAAAGGTGGAGCCGCGCCAACGACTCCACCCTAATACTAAAATAAGATAAGGGGGATAAGCCTTATCAATTCATCAAAGGTCAGAC
>JAHDDF010000150.1:1359-10048 GCA_020629475.1 Saprospiraceae bacterium | reverse complement strand
AACAAATGTAAGAAATATTTTTAGATGAGTCTAAAAATATTGTTGTAAAGACAAAAAAAGGCAATGACAAATGCCATCACCCTTCGGTTTTACGAAATGATAGTCGGTGGTAATGCCACCGACCTTCATGCTTATGCCGCTTTTTTACGTTTTTTATCCAATTGCTCAATACGCTTGGCCTTCGCCTCGGATACATTGCCCGTTTCCAAGTAAACTTTAGCGTCTTGAAGAACGGTTTCCAATGTCTTGGTCATTTGTTTTTTCATGGTTCCTTTCATTAGGTTACCCATGAACCCCTTAACCTCGAATTCCGCGTTCATTACCAATTTGGAATGCGTGTCATCAATAGCCACGATGGACCAGTTGTTTTGGGCATGCGTTACGAATCCGGGCATTCCGGAGTTTATCTTGTAGGACAGCTTTTGCGCTTCTTCATCGTAATTCACCAGCTTCTCACTGATTTTACTGAAGCCCTTCACGTTTACGTCGCAGAAGCGTTCATCGCAGACCGCGCCTTCAAATGGGCTGTTTCCTTTTCCTTCAGCGTGGTCCACGTTTGAGGACCATTTATAAACGTCAACAAAACCCGGACCTACCATTTCCCAAAGTTCGTCGGCTGAAACGTGAATGGTTATTTCCCTTGTTACTTGAAATCCTTTCTGTGCCATGACTGATGTATTTAGTGTTAAAAGACCTACTATAAATAGGATGGAATAAGTGAATGGAACTTTCATTGCAATTCCTTTTTTGAATATGATTAAATCGATAACACTACAAAGTTGCGCCGCTTTTGAGGCAGCCATTTGGCAATACGGTTCGGAAATTTGTCTAAATGGTCCAAACCTAAAAAAATGATGAAATAAGGGTGCTTAAACGGAGGTTCGGTACTCGGAAGGACTCTTTTTGAAGTGCTTTGAGAAGGCTTTTGAGAAGGTGCTTAAATCGGAAAAACCACAATCAAAGCATACGTCCGTAACGGATTTGGAACTAAGGGAAAGGAGTTCGGCGGCATATTCCAAGCGTTTTTCTTTAATGTACCGTGATGGTGAATCATTAAATACTTGCTTGAATCTCCGTTTGAAAGTGGATAGGCTGGTATTGGTAAGCGTAGCGAAATCCTCCACGTTTAGTTCTTGGTACAAGTGCGCGCGGATAATTTCCTTGAATGATAATTCGACGGGGTTGAATAATGAAGCCAATAATTCCCTGATGTTCCCGTGGTTGATATTATATAAAAGAAGGATGAGCTCCTTGATTTTTATTTTGACGAGATCATCATTTATCAATGAAGGGTTATCGAAATAAAAGGTAAGCCCCTTCATGAATTCGTCGAGGATTTGCTGACGGGGGATTTTTTGAAAAACCCGGTTTGAGGATTGGGGCGTTGATTTCAAGAAATCGGGGAAATTATCCCGGTAAATGCATTTTAGGATGTCCGGGGTAATGTGCATGGCAATAACATCGAAAGGCTCGTCGGAGTCCTTGGCTTGCCAATGGTTGATGAAGGAACCGCATTTCATTAGGGCACTCTCTCCGGTTTGGATGGTATCACTGTTCAAACCACCGTATAAGGTAGCTCGTCCGTATAAGGGGAAAATAAAACAAGCCTCATTTTCGTAGCTTGCCGTAGGTTTAAATGGCGGCTTAAATTTCACCCGCTCGAAAACCACTTTTTCCTCTAGGGTGTAGGTGTTGTGTGAAATGATCATTCCCGACGGAAGTTGGATTAGGTTTTATTATCCCCATAAATAACTTTTCAGCTTGGCTTGAAGTTCAATCCTCTTGTTCTATTGCCTTGATAAAATAGATATCAAACCTTCCTTTACCGCCTTCCCTGTCAGAGGAAATCAAGGCAGTTTTGTCATCGATGAAATGAATGCCGATGTCATCTGCGGGGGAGTTGAAGGGGTAGCCGAGGTTATGGATTTTTTCGAAAGAATGAATTCCATCCCAAGAGGTTTTAAATATATCCATACCTCCTAATCCACCTTTTCCGTAGGAAGAGAAATAAAGCACCCCGTTTTTGAAATATGGGCTGCTTTCGTCCCATTCTGAATTTATTTCAGGTCCTAGGTTATTGGGTATGCCCCAATTGTTTCGATCATTGTCCCAGAGGGAAACATAAAGATCGTCCCCACCAAAACCTCCCTTCATGTCAGAAATAAAAAATAAGTATTTTCCGTCCTCCGAAATGAAGGGTTGTTTGCATTTATAATCCGCTGAATTAAATGAAGTGCCCTTGGTTGTATTTATATTATTTTCAAGGAATGTGCCTTGTTGTATTTTTCTGGAGATTTGTTTGGATTCTTTATCGTATTTTAATTTTTCAGTAAAAAAAATCCTTCTTGGATGTTCTGTGAAGCAAAATCCGAAATCACCGAATTCAGCGTTTTTTACCGTATTTATTTTTGATTTTTTATTTAAATATAAATTTTCAAAAGAGAAGTATTTTATTTCAAATTTCCCATTTATGTTTTCTGTTTGTTGGAAATATATTTTTCCGTGAGAATCTCTTGGCGAAACCTCATCGCCACTTGTATTGAAAAAAGCATTTTCTACTTCGAATTTTCCTTCATTTATATTCATCAAGGAATCACGGATCAATTTATAATTCTCGATGGGATCATCAATATAAATATCAGGCTCGGTGTTACGTCTTTCTTGGTATGAGTCGAAAAATTGACTTGCTAATTCAATTTTATTATTTCTTGCCAGAATATTCCAAAACAAGTAATAATCAGAAGAGTGCGCGGCTCCTTCTCTTATGTTTACTCCTGCCCAAAATTCAAGATCATCATAGCGTCTTAGTTTATGGGCATTGTAAATTAATAGATTTATTTCTTGGTTGTCTGGTTTGTTTTTGGCAGTTGTTTTATTTAGTAATTCTTGAGATTTAAAATACTTTTCTTGCTTACATAGTTCAATCGCTTTTTGGAGTTTTTTATCCTTAGACTGGGAAAAGACAAGGGAAGTAAATGATACAAGAAGAAGCAAAATGATTAGTTGTTTTTTCATGGTGTTATACACTTTTTAATTCCACCTTCCGCCCATCTAAATCTTGAATAACGGCAATTACGCCCCATTCCGTCTCCTTGGGTTCTTGTATGATTTTCCAAGTGGAATTTTCTAGGGTTTTCATTAAGGATGGAAGATTTGTTGTTTCGAATCCAAGTCTTGGTGGGCTTACTGTCGGTGGTGCAACCACCGACAAATCAGGTGCAACCACCGACAATCCTAAAGGATATATTTCAAAAACAAAGCCTAAATTTTCGGAAGCAAAATGCAGGGGACCTTTTCCGTGTTGGTGATGCTCGAAGGCAAAACCCAAGTATTCATATTGTTCCTTGAGTTTTTCCGGGTTCGGGCTTTTAATAACAAGGAGGTTTAATCGCATTTCAGGTATTTCTTTCAAGATAAGCAATTAAACCTTTCATCAGCTAGAAAAGAAAAACCTCATTCCGTCTTGTATCAAATACCATTTGCTGTACGGTAATATTCATTTTTACGTCCTCATGGGAAAGAATTTTTAAGCAAGTATCTTCGTTTATAGCTGGTTTTTCCAAAAGTAATTTTTCAGCCGTATTGTATCGTTTACAGGAGGTTGCGGCTAAAACATTGTTTTCGTCCTTCGTGTCCGGTTTTTCAGGATCAAGCAGTTTGTAATCATTTGCTACTACAATTTGCCCTAGGCTTTTCCTGATTCTTGAACGTTCAGGTGTTCTTTCCACTACGCAGAATTGATCTTTATTTATACCTGAAACCAAAAGAAGGCAATCACAGGCAATGGATGTTTCCGCTAAGGTTTTTACCGCCGAATCATAATTACTTTCCCCTTGGAGTAATTCCCGTAGAAGAAAGGTAACCGGCTTGGCAATGGACGGAGGATCATCGCTTAAAATAGCGTTTAGCGTAACCGCGAATTTCCCGGGTTTCATGCCGGATAATACACCCACGAAGCCCATCCAACCAACGGTCTTGAATATGGTTTTCCCGTCTTTTTGGTAATCGAAAACCTTGCTGTGCTTTGCAAGGAGATTCTCGTCCGTCCACCAATCTAAATTACGGGCATGGAGTATTCCCTCCTCGGTGTTTACGGCAAAAGCCGTGCATCCGAAGGCGAATTTGATGATGTCGTAATATAAATTCGTAAATAAGATTTCATCCTTGGAATAAGCGCTGAAACGGGAAATACATTCTATTTCCTCCAAGAATTCAGAAGGTATGAATGCTTGGGTGTATGCCTCCGCAACTTCATCGAAAAGGAATTTGAAATCCTTGATTTCTTTCCAATAGCAGCCAATGAGCGCATCTATTTCAGAAGTATATTTTTCCGCGATGAGCCAGCGCTCGCCCGGAGGGAGATTGAGGTTAATTTGTATCGTTTCCATTTCAAGGTTGTTGATGCTTTTGCCCCCTTAACCTTGCATTTTTGATAATCGTTCCGGAATCTTACCCATTCCGCCTATCAATAAAATAAACCACAATCACCCCAAGGGTATAGGCCAACATATCATAGTTACTATAACCGGTTCCGATAATAATTTCCGCTAATCGGATACCTTCTAAACCAAGGATTTCAACGAGTTTAAAATATTGCCCGATTTCAACGGCGTAAGCAAATAAAAGGGTGGCTATAGCAATGTTAAAAGGCGGGAATTTGAGGAACGTCCTCAAGAAACAATAGATGAGGATAACGACTAAAAAATCACCTCCGTAGGGGCGGATGAAATTATCCTTGATATACAAGGCAATCAATACCTCTATCACGAAGAGGATAATGGTAATGATGAGGTAGTTTTTCTTGAAGGTGAACATGGGGGCAAAATAAAAAAGGCCGCCCGGAAGGACGACCTTTTCATCAACAAAACGATTTTTTATTTATCTCCTCAAAGAGATAGTAAAGGAAATCCCCGGATTGAAGTCATAGCCTTCACCGATTTCCACAACTAAAATATTTCCGGAATCAATTCTAAGGTTAACGGAAGAGTTGTTGGACGACCAATCATCTACATTGTGTCCTTCCGCAAAATTAAAGTAATACCGATCTACGGTTCCTGCCTCCAAGGTCCTGAATAGGTCACCATAAGTAGGATCTCCCGCTTCGGCAACCATGTCGAATGAAATACTTTTTTCTCCTATGTTAATATCATAAAGGTTTAGTAGGTAATTATCGAATTCTAAACCGTCGGAGGTGGTAGCGGTAGCGGCAAGTGAACCTGCGGGAACGCTGAATAAATCCTCTATTGCCGTTTCTGTTCCATTGGTAAATGCATCGGATTGAAAGGTGTTAGTAACCGTTACGGTAGTACCGGGAGGAATGGGCTTTTTTTCATCTTTATCACAAGAGGTAAACATTGCGATTGAGGCAATAGCAAGGGCAAATAATTGGAACTTCAAATATTTCATCTGATACGATTATGAATGTAATAATAGTACAAAGATGAAGCGCTAAAGCCTTGTAGTGAAGGTAGAAATGAGCGTTTAAAGTGTAATTATGGGAAAATGATAATTACCAATCTATTGCCTCTACCTTAACCTCGTTTTTTAGTTTGAAAACGAATATGACCTTTTGGTTGTGGACGTCAATCCACCAATCCGTTTTCCTGGGATATGATTTTACCAAACGTTTGTCTTCCCCTTTTCTGTTTGAAATCCAAAGCTCCCTTGTATTTCCGTCTTGTGATTCCCTAACCACGAATAACTTATCCGCTCGCTCTCTCTTTTCAAGATTTTGATTGTTGAATACTCTATGGATTTCAGTATTAAACTCCATAGCGTGATACTTTTCGTTAAAGGCGTTTTCATAGCCGTACCATAAAATTTTATTAGCGGTTCCTTTTTCGAAAAAGTGGGTCAGGTGATTCTTGCCGATATCAAAAATGGCGAGGTTAGTAATTAAACTGTCGTCGGTATCTATTTTCTTGGAAAGACCAACCCTTACGGTCGGGTTTACTTTGAAATAAATAAGGTTTAGTTTCCTGTCGTATTCTCCGGAGAGTCCTAGGCTTTTGGTAAGTCCCATTTATATATTTTTTTGAAAAACGCCTAAGAACTTTGGGAAGTTGAATATTGGATTGTTAATGACGATAAGATTAACCAAGGGCATAACGAAAATCCGTCATGCCCTTGATTAAATACTAATCCCTTACTCTAAGGATATTTTGTGATTGTCGATGGTTGTACCACCGACGATTAAAACCTCCCCGCATCCTCATTATAAATCACCGCCAAAACCGTATTCCCTACTACACCCAGCGTCTTCTTGCTAATTACGTCGATGTTATCATCATGCGTATGCCAGTAGCGCCCAAAACGATTGTTTTGGGGACGGTTGATAATATCAATCGTAGGGATTTTAGCGATATCGTTGATAAACCAATGATCGTCAATTAAAGGATCGCTCTCTACGTCTTGGAAGTATCCGGCATAACCCATTTGAGCGGCTAGCTTCCATACCTTATTCATATAGTTGGGTGCAAAATGCATGGAAGTACCCTCCTTGGTAAATCTCGCGTTTTTAGACCCCACCATATCTAACAAAATACCGTAACGGGCACGGTAACCACGTGTATGCGGGTTTTTAGACCAATATTGTGAACCGATACACCAAGTATTGGTAGTGGTTTCATCCCCGCCGGAAATACCTTGATCTTCGGCATCGAATAAGACAATATCTACGCCTAGGTCAATAGGGTTTGCTTGAATTTGTCTGGCGATTTCAAGCAAAACCGCCACGCCGCTACCGCCGTCATCCGCGCCGTCAATGGGTTCGTTTTCTCTTTCGTCATCTTGATCCGCGATGTAACGGGTGTCCCAGTGCGCGCAAAGCAATACACGCTTGCGGTTTTCCGGGTTAAAGGAACCGATTACGTTATAAGATTCATGGGATTCCCCGAAATGATAATCCGCCGTGAAGGTTTGGGTCGTAACCGTGGCACCGTAGGACTTCAATTTGTCCGCCATCCATTTCGCGCATTGCTTATGCGCATCGGAACCCGGGACGCGGGGACCCATATCCACCTGCGCTTTTACGAAAGCGTATGCGGAATCCCTATCCGCACTAGGAATGGTAAGGATTACGTTAGTGTCGGGATTAGGGTCTGTTCCGTTATTGTCCTTGTCGCATTGCGTAAATAGGATTAAACAAGGAAGTAGTAGTAATGGGAGAAGTCTCTTTTTCATATCAATTTTATTCTTCGTCACGAAGGTAAATATCATAGAATTGTTCCTTAAGCTTGTTTTCCGTTTCACGGTTCAACAAAGGTCGTCCTTTCTTGAGTTTTTCCAAGTCGATTCTTAAGAGTCTCAAGGGATCCTTTTTATTGAATTTTTTATCATCGTTTTCATCCACTCTTACCGTAGCAAGGATGATGTTGGATTTTTTGATGATTTCCCAAGCGTATAAGTCCGTATTGTTGGGGGTAAGTTGCGTTAGGTTCGCCCCTTTTTTATCCGTTACGAACAAGCGGCTACCGTCTTTATCATCAATCTTTCCGTTTAGGTTATAATCCTTTTTTCTCAAGTCATAGAAAATGAATTTTTGGGAATAAGGTCCGGCCTGCTCCTGGCTTAAATTCGCTTGGAAATTTAAAATGTGCATCCGATCATTTTGTGAAAACAAGAATGAACTGTCCTTTTTGGGATGGTGGAATATTAGGTTGTATGAGTAACCTTGGTTTCCCCATTTGCTATTATAATCGGAAGATGAAATGCTTCTTTTTCCCCTGGCATTACTGCTGCCACCTACGGGAATAATCACGTATTCGGAAGCTAAAATATCTACGGGATTACCGTAGGTCAATCGAATATCCTCCAGTTTCTCCTTGGGCGCGGGAGTATTTACGGCAGTAGAATCCGAATCCGAATTCCTTGGATTTGATGCAATATCCTCTCTTTGGTATCCGCAAGAAACCAGGAAAGAAATCAATAAGAAGAAGAGTAATTTGTTTTTCATGGTGCTGATACAATTGAGTAATAAAAAAGCCTTGAGGTTCAAACGAACACCAAGGCAAAAATACTTTTTATCCTCATTGTTTAACGGAGTATTCTAGAACGGGATATCATCCATGTCATTGTTCATTCTTGAGGAACGGGTAATGATGCCCGATTGAACTTGGTCATTGGCGCCCTCGTTAAAGAAACCAAAGTCGTCGTCATCCAAGTTGGCGAACTTGGCGTAATGGTCGATAAATTTCAATTTTACCGTATCCAAGGCACCGTTCCTGTGCTTAGCGATAATAATTTCACCGATTCCCTTCAAGGAATTACCTTCCTCGTCCTCCAAAATACCGTAGTATTCCGGACGATAGATGAAGGATACGATATCCGCATCCTGCTCAATCGCTCCTGATTCCCTAAGGTCGGAAAGCATCGGACGCTTGCTCCCTCCACGGGATTCCACCGCACGACTCAACTGCGACAGTGCGATAACCGGTACGTTCAACTCTTTCGCTAAGCCTTTCAATGCCCTTGAGATGGAGGAGATTTCTTGTTCACGATTGCCGCCTTTCTTATCCGTGGAACCGGTCATCAACTGAAGGTAATCGATGATGATGAGCTGAATGTCATGCTGCATTTTCAAACGACGGCACTTGGCGCGTAATTCGAATACGTTAATCGCCGGGGTATCATCAATGAAAATGGGAACCTCACTCATTTTTTCAATAGCGGAGTGCAATTGTTGCCACTC
>JAHDDF010000150.1:0-1259 GCA_020629475.1 Saprospiraceae bacterium | reverse complement strand
CCGGTCGGTACACCGGTAAGCCCGTCCTCTCGAGTGGTAAGCTCCTCCATTTGTTTTTGGAGTTTACTCAACAAGGAGCTCATGCCTTCGTAACTACGGCTCAAGTTTTTCTCGGTGATGGAGAATAGGCCTTGCTCCGCGTCGTCAAGGAGTTGGAAAACGTCGGTAGTATCCTCGAACGCATCCTTGATAACCTTTGTGGAAACCCGGATTAATTCACGTTGGATGTGTTTTTGGGCGATGATTCTGGAATGGTATTCTATGTTGGCGGCGGAAGCTACGCGATTGGTGAGTTCTACGAGGTAATAAGCGCCACCGATTTTATCGATTTCCCCCATCTTGCGGAGTTCTTCCGCGACGGTAAGCATATCCACGGGTTGTGAACGCTCAAAAAGGGCAAGAATCGCCTTGTAAATGGCTTGGTGTGCTTCGGTGTAAAAACTCTCGGAAGAAAGGATATCAATAACAACGGTAAGGGCGTCCTTGTCCAACATTAATGCACCAAGAACCGCTTCCTCCAAGGGTATGGCTTGGGGTGGGACTTTTCCGAATACGAATTCGGAAAGTTCATTTTTATTCTTCTTGTTTAATGCACGAGTACGTGCTACTTCCTTCTTCGGGTCTTCCGCCATAGTTATCGCGCTTTAGTGGATGCGGAGGGTGGCTTTCCCGTACTTTTACACGGGTAGTTCAACCGAAACATTCACTACGAAAATTTAAAATGGTAAGTCCTAGGACTAATAGTATGTTGTATGCTATCGCTGCTCACTACAAAAGTAACCGCTTTGTTGCCTAAATAGCTAATCCGGTTGTTTTCCACAATTTAACGAAGATTGTTGGTAACCGCAGGAGCGACTGTTGATAACCTTCGGGGCTTGTGGATAAAAAAATGCGTCGAATGTTTCACGGAAAACCGGTGCCCAAGGGAATAGACCTTGGTTTTAATACCGAAAATCCTTTCAATCCTAGATTAATACAAGGTTAAGGGGCTTCTTGATTATCTCGTGAAACAAGACAGGATTTTTAGATGTAAGCGTGAAATATTCAAGTAGCAATTCGCTTATATTCCTTTGAATTGATGTGGGGAAATATTCAAAAAAATATTTTGATGTTTCAATTTAAAAACAAAAATATTTAAAAATTAAAAACAAAAAGAGTTGTTTTCTTCTTTTTTAAGGTTTTTTATTCGATTTCTTGAAAACACGAAATCAATTTGTTTTACTGTTCTTGGCAAGAAAAAGATTCCTCCATCCACTTTT
>JAHDDF010000149.1 GCA_020629475.1 Saprospiraceae bacterium | reverse complement strand
AAGATGACCGCGTGCAAAAAGATGGCGGAAAAAACACCGATTTTCCTTGTTTTAGGAAGAAGTAATAGGGTTCCGATAATGACTTCAAAACCGGCGGATGCCGTGGCTAAAATTTTGGATTGACCAAGGGGAGTGGTGAAATCCGAAAAACCCATCAGCCAAGGAAAAACCCTTTCATAATACCCGGGATTAAATTTATGGATACCGGACCAGAAATAGGTTCCGGCAAAAATGATGAATAAAGCCCCACTGCTGATCTTGAATCTTTTTGATAAGGCAAGCCCCAAATACAACAAGGCTCCTTGATACGCCCAAACCTGAATCCTATGAACATCCATGATGAATACAAGAAGAAACCCTCCTAATACAAACCAAAGGATTTTTTCTTTTTGAAGGAATAATGAGCTAATAATTCCTAAGGCTAGAATAAGGAAACTTAGGGATTGAAGGATAGAGGCAATTTCAATAGGGAAGATGGGCGTGCTTGGAAAGCTACGGTTGATGTGCGTCCATAACGGGTAGGAAATCACCATGGAAACGAGCAGGTGGATTCCAAGGACTATCGTTACCCGCTTATGGCTTATTTCTTCCTCCATGGCTTATCGTTTCACGGTAAGTGATTTTAATTCCAATTCACCGGAAGAGTAACCCTTGTCCTTTAGCAATTGATTGAAATAGGGTAGGGCGGCACTCGCTCGTCCTTTCTCGGTATAAATGTGGTCGACATAGACGATATAATAAGGTTTGGATTCCTTGAAACAACCGCCTTTGAGAATGCCTCCTGCGGCTGATGCTAGATTGATTTGCTCTACCCTTGCCTCGGCAAGTTTCCGGTTGGTATAAACACCGTCTTGGAGGATGTGCCGGCTTCCCGACCAAGGAGCGTATTCCTTGCACCAAGGATCGATTCCCGTTCTTTTAGGTTTTCGTGGCTTGGGTTTGTTTCCGATGGTCGGTTTTTCAGGTGGTTTTCCTCTTAATTCAGCGAGGACAAGTTTTAAGGAGTCCAGAATCCTTTGCCTATCCGGATTGGTTTCATCCGTTAATGCATCATACAAGGAATCCCGGTGGAATTTGTTGTACCATCGGTCCACCTCCGTTTGGTCATAGAAGGTAAGTTCATCCAAATCATAATCCGTGATCTCCCCGTCGAAAGAAACCAAGGCGCCGGTATCCACCACGAAGCGCTGGGTCTCAGGCATGAGTTCCGTTCTTTTATCCAGCATTTTTTTCCGGTACTCGGAAGTATCCGCTTCCACGGTTGGTTTATCTACCGCTTCTTGCCAAAGAATAGCGGCTATTACGGAGCCAGAGAATAGGAGCAATAAAAGCTGGACGGTAAAATCGTACCTGAATCTCGCCATTCTTTGCCAAGCGGCAATATTTCCTACTCCGCCTTGCCCGGAAGGAGCGGCAGCGGCAAATTCCTTTTCCTTTCTTTTTTTGCCCTCTACGGGAATAGTGGCGGGGGTAATGACCTGCCTGACGTCATGATCCTTATCCACCATCAATAATCCGAATCCGCTAAGGGTACATTGGCGCTTGAGTTCCTCCATGTATTTATCCTCCGGATTCTCGAACACGTCCTCTCCTACGGCTATCCACTGTTCATCAGCCTTGTACATTTTAAATTGCTCGATAGCGTATATCTCCCTGTAAAACGGTAGGTTTCTAAGAGCGAGAAGATAAGCGCCTGTTAAAACACAAGAACCTAAAACCCAAGCAATGGCGGCGATGTGCCAGGTCTCGGAATCCACCTTAATCCCGCCCCAAACATAGAGAATGCAGAAAATGATGGTACACGCAAGAGAGCAAACACTGATGGCGTCCCACCTAAGTCTTGCCTTTTTGGGTTTGTATTTTACCTCGTGCGCCGTTGCATAAGAGGTAGCCTCGAAGGATGCGAAAAACTTTTCGGTTAGATCCGTAGGAAAGGTAATGATACCGTCCGCGATGATTCCTTCCTCGTTTTCATTATCCAGACCTGTACTCGTCTCACCTACGCGGGGACGGTACTTGTAATAGGTGCGCAAAAATTTTAGCGCCGCTAGTTTTATTTCGTTTTCGCTTAAGTACATATTATGGAATCAGCAATGTACATCCTACTATTTTATTTTCAAAACGGACTAGCTTTGTTGTATGATTCCTGATCAATCCGAAAATGTGGGACTCCTAGGGAAAAGAGGGATAAAATGCTTAGCGGTAGCAACGGTCTTTCTCTTTTTGGGAAGGGCACTACAACATTTTTTCCAAGATGTACCCTACCGGATTTTCTTCTGGGATCAAAACCTTATTCCCCTTGAAGGCGAAGCCTGGGACGAATGGGCAAACCATAGATTTTCCGAAGCGGTAGTGGAAGGAATCGGGGTTGGAATCGCTTGGTTTTTCTTACTTGGGATTTTGGTCTGTTTACTGCGAAAGCGAATACCCGGAATAATCTTAAAGGTTGTCATGTGGACAGCCTCCATGATTCTTCTTTTGATTTCCCTTTTATACTTCAAGGATCATTTTTTCAGGATTGCCCAATTGATTGAGTATACGCTCCAATGGACTACCCCCTTGTTGTTCCTTTTTGCCTTTGTGGGAAAACATCCATCACGGACGGTTTTCTTGGCTAAGGTCGCTATTGCCCTAACTTTCTTAGGGCACGGTATGTACGCCCTAGGTATCTATCCGGTACCCGTTCATTTCATTGATATGACAATGGGAATCCTCGGGGTAGGGGAGCAGGACGCCAAACTCTTCTTGACCATTGCCGGCATTATGGATATCCTTGTAGCAATAGGTCTTTTTATTCCCGGGAAATGGTCAAGGGCTGCCCTGCTGTATGCCTTTCTATGGGGGATGCTAACAGCTTTCGCAAGATTGGCGCATGTATCCATGGACGGATTTTACACTGAGGCAATCGTAAACGGCCTGCCGGGAACCCTTTACAGGTTTCCGCATGGTTTAGTACCACTAGCCCTACTCTTCAAAAAGAAGTAAATTTCCTTAACTCCTTAACCAAGGGCAAGGATTTCGGATAAGGCAATCAGGTCCTTTCCGGGTTTTTTCTCCACGGAAATACTTTCTCCAAAAGGCGTAAAAGATACTTGATTATTGACAATTCCTACCATTTCATTTCTCCTCCCGTTAATCAAGGCTTCTACCCCTGCCTGCCCTAGTCTGCTAGCAAGCATACGGTCATTTACCGTAGGTGATCCTCCCCGCTGGAGATGCCCGATGATGGTAACCTTGGTTTCTAACTCAGGGAAACGTTCCTGAACGGCTTTCGCTACTTTCATAGCTCCCCCGGTTTCATCACCTTCCGCCACTACCACCAAGCTGAATAGCTTTTTACGTTTGAATGCCTTACTGAGTACCTTGATTAAGGAGTCGGTATCCGACGTAGTCTCGGGAATTAGGACCCCGCTGGCGCCGGAAGCGATTCCTGTATATAAGCCAATGTATCCGGAGTGGCGACCCATTACTTCAATAAAGAAGATACGATTATGGGAATCTGCGGTATCCCTGATTTTATCAATGGCATCCACGGCGGTATTCACAGCCGTATCAAAACCAATGGTATAGTCCGTTCCCGCAAGGTCATTGTCAATGGTGCCCGGGATTCCTATAAATGGTATATCGAATTCCTCGGAAAAAACTTTTGCGCCGGTAAAAGTACCATTACCGCCAATGGCGATGACACCTTCTATATCATGTGCTTGAAGGCTTTCGAAAGCGGCCTCCCTGCCCTCTTTCGTCATGAAATCCATGGAGCGCGCCGTTTTTAAAATGGTGCCTCCCCTATGGATGATATTTCTGACGTTCTTGTTCTCCAGGCGTTGGATTTCTCCTTCAATCATGCCTTGATATCCCCTTCGGATACCGAATATATGTAAGCCCTTGGAGGAGCCCGTCCTCACAACCGCCCTTATGCAGGCATTCATTCCGGGCGCATCGCCTCCGGATGTAAATACGGCTATTCTTCTCATGTCTCGGAATGGTGATTAATCAGTCCTAAAATTGGTTTTCGAATGATATTTCCGGGTATGAAACCCTCTTGGAGCAAGCAATGTTGCAAAATTTCGGAAAAATGGAAAGCAATCGAGCCGGTAAAATGTACCGGAAGGTCTTTTGCGCCTTCTAACGGAGCTACTCGATGCCTTAGGAAATCGGAAAAAATCTGCCCAAGCATTTCCTTGATGAACGGGTGTTCCTTGTGTTCTCCCGCAAATCCGGCAAAGGAAGCCAAGTAGGCGTTGGGTCTTTCCGCCGCGAATAACTCGGCAACCAGATTTCTGGTTCCGGGTTGGAATTTTCGTTCAAAATCCAAGGCTATCTCTTTGGGCATCCTTCTGTGGAAATAGGTCCTGAATATCATTTTCCCGATATGATTGCCGCTTCCTTCGTCACCGGCAATGTAACCGAGGGCTTTCATTTGATCCGTGATTTCCTTACCGTTGAAACTACATGCATTGGAGCCTGTACCTAGGATGCAAGCAATACCCGGCTCATTTTCGCAAAGGCTCAATGCGCAAGCCAACATGTCATGTCCGACCGTGGATTTGGTTTCCGGAAGAAGGTCAAGGAATATCCGCTTTAGTTTTAGTTGGTTCTCTTCAGAGGAACAACCGGCGGCATAAAAGAACAAGGATTCGGGAACGATTTCCCCCAGACGAGGTATTAATTCCCTTGAAAGAAGTTCCTTGATTTTGTCGGATCCCAGGATATAGGGGTTTATACCCGTGGTTTCAAAAAGCATGGCTTTCTTGTCCTTTTGGGTCAATGCCCAATCGGTTTTGGTAGAGCCGCTATCCGCGATGAGAATTGCCATGCCTCTTATTGTGTAAGTTTTACACTAAGTTATGCGTTTTGTATCAATTGGGAAAAGCTTCTCGAAATAATATCCACAAAATTTCCACAGCCACTACCCTTTTATTGTTAGAAACTTTTTGTGTTCATTTTGTTATTGTGCTTGAAATTATAAACAAATGGTTTTAAATTTGCAATATGTTGTTATACTTAAGTTTTAAAAGCCATTTGTGATGTTAAACCAATTTCCTCAAGTCGTATATGCCCTAAAACACAAAGTCGCCACGGGTTGGCGAACCGGATTTTCTTTCGTCAAGAAAAATAACGTAAAAATCCTTGTGATCCTTTTCGGGGCCTATGTCGTATTCCTCAAAGACGTGAGTCTAAGCCTAAACTTAGAAACCATTGATAATCCTAGCCAAGCTCTTCGTAGTAGTTTGTCCGGATTGGGGACAAGTCCGGAATCCGAGCAACCAACGGGCTCCCTACCCGGACCCGCTAATACCTTTTCCAATTTAGGTTATGTATTAAATCCCTCCTTTGCAAAGGAAAAGAAGACCAGTAAGCGTTCCGTTAAGTTCCATGAAGACAAGTGTAAGGTCTACATAGAGCAATATTCGGAGGTAGCGCAGCACGAAATGAAAAAATATGGTGTGCCCGCGAGTATTAAATTAGCTCAAGGCCTTCTAGAGAGTAATGCAGGAGAAAGCAGGTTGGCTACTGAGAATAAGAACCATTTCGGGATTAAGTGTTTTTCCAGGAAATGTAAGAAGGGGCATTGTACCAATCATAGTGACGATACCCACAAGGACTTTTTCAGGAATTACGACTCTGCTTGGGAGTCTTATAGGGCACATAGTAAATTCCTTCAGAAGGATAGATATAAGCATTTGAAATCCCTAGGGACCAAGGATTATAAGGGATGGGCAAAAGGTTTATCTGAGGCTGGATATGCCACCGATCCCAAGTATGCGGATAAACTGATACGGATCATTGAAAAATTTTCTCTCAATAAGTATGATTTGTGATATTCAAAATATTGATAATTAACGAATTAAATCAAGTGTTGAAATCTTCTTCCGAATTATTTAGTGTACTCAATAAATTAATCTGATAATTTTGATAGTGAAGAATTATTGGCTTAACAATCTATTCATTTTAGAATAATATTTGTTTACAAGGGGAGATAATAAATGATTTTAAAATTTTATTTTGTTTTTGCTGTGAAATTGGGAACGTTTCGATGTATCTTTGTGTTATGATATTGACTGCATAACGAGAATAAAAAAACAAAAAACCAGTGACGAAATTATTTTCTGTTAAATTTCGAAAATCACGAAGTTTTTGTTGTTTTAGGCTTGAAATACGGTTAAATATTTCTTAAATTAATAGAAAATCGAAATATTATGAAAAGAGTGGTACTAATGTTGATATTGGCGGTGAGTGCTCTAGGTATGACCGCTCAAAACATAAGCGAAAAAACCATGGTTAAGCCTTTCCGTTTGGGAGCTGAATCATTGGAAGTACACCTTGACGGTGTAGTTGAAGTAAAGTATTGGAACAATGAATATGCTCAAGCCGAAATCAATGTGGTTTTGGAAGGTTTCAATGCACAAATACTTAAATCATTGGTAACGGCTGGTCGTTATGACTTAGCTATCGAGAAAAACGGCGAAATTACCATTATCTCCTCTCCGAATCTTGCCAAAGATGTAAAGCTGAGAGGGAAGGAGGTTAAGGACGAGGTGAAGTTTACCATCTTCGTTCCTGAAGGTTATCCCGTACACGTTTCCGGTGATGAAGGGTTAAGTGCGATAAACATGGATTAATTTTATGTTTCGTGGCTATCAAGTCACAATACATTTAAGAAATCTTTAAAGTGGGGCAAGAAGCTGTTAAAACGGTTTCTTGCCCTTTTTTGTGACGATGAAATGCTTATATTTCGGAGTAGTTAATAAATGGCTACCCGATTATGAGAAATATTATCATCCCCATCTTCATGCTTTTTGCTGCTTTTACGGCACAAGGGCAAGTGACAAAAACTTTCCACGAAACTTATTCCCTTGAGGATATTAGTAGTGTTGAATTGGACGTGGCGGGAGAAGTAACCCTTCTTCGTTGGCATGGGACTACCCTTATGGCGGAAACCAATATCCGTTTGGAAAACGCCACTACTTCCATTCTCCGCCACCTCTCCACGAAAAAGAAAAGGTATGACCTCCAATCCGAGGTTGCCGGAGAGCAGTTGATCGTTTCTTCCGTGGATAAGGAAAGGAAAACCATCATGACCCAGAGCGGTACTTGTGATGAATACGTAAATATTACCATTTACGTACCCGAGGAATTCAAAATTGAAAGTAAAACACGTCTTGTCAGGGTAGAGGAATCCTCTACTACGGGTGACGAATAGAAATTATTTTCACCAAAATAGGAAAAGCCTCTTCCCGCAAGGAAGAGGCTTTTTACTTTTGTACCATGAAACAACGGATCGAAATAGCCGTAAGCCCGGAAATGCTCCAAGACGAAAAACACTTGGAAGGTAAAATCCGGAAGAAATTGGGTTTGGAACCGGAGAAGGAATTCCAATGGAAAATGGCGCGCCGCTCCTTGGATGCCCGAGGACGGAATCCGGTGTACCGTTGTTACATGGATGTTTTCCTTGAGGAACCACTTGAGGAAGAACCGCTTTTTGTCCCGTCCATTCCCGTATTGAAAGGGAATGAAAAGATTTGCGTGGTTATTGGTGCCGGACCGGCAGGGTATTTTGCGGCGCTACAATTATTGGAAAGAGGCATCAAGCCCATCGTCTTGGAACGAGGAAAGGACGTAAGGGCACGAAGAAGGGATTTACGCGCCATCCAGCAATTCGGGGAGGTGAATCCGCATTCCAATTATTGTTTTGGTGAAGGAGGGGCAGGAACCTACTCCGATGGAAAATTATACACCCGTTCCCATAAACGAGGTTCCATTTATAAAGCCCTTAGAATTTTGGTGGAGCATGGGGCCAAGGAGGATATCTTGGTGGATTCGCATCCTCATATCGGTTCCAATAAATTACCGAAAATCGTTTCCGCTATCCGGGAAACGATTGAAAGTAGAGGCGGGGAAGTCCGCTTTGACCATTTTGTAGATGACTTTATCATTAAGGATAAAAAGATAATTGCCGTTCGAGTAAACGGGGAAACGGAAATCAAGGGCGATGCTTTCATCCTTGCTACCGGACACTCGGCAAGGGATGTTTATAAGCGCCTTCATGAACTAGGCGTTTCCATGGAATCCAAGCCTTTTGCTTTGGGCGTCAGGATTGAACATCCCCAGCCATTGATTGACGGTATCCAATACGGAAGGAAAAACCGGGGTCCGCATCTACCGGCTTCCAGTTATAAATTGGTGTCCCAAGTTAAAGGGCGTGGCGTATTTTCATTCTGTATGTGCCCGGGTGGTTTGGTCGTTCCTGCCGCTACGGCACCGGGTGAAATCGTGGTAAACGGGATGTCCATGTCAAGAAGGGATTCACCTTACGCCAATTCCGGAATCGTGGTTGCCGTAGAGCAGGAGGATTTTTCCGAATTTAAGGATCAAGGCGTTTTCGCGGGCATGGCTTTCCAAGCAGCCGTTGAAAAGGCGATGTTCAATTTCGGTGACGGAAGCCAAAAAGCACCCGCCCAAAGATTAACCGATTTCGTACACGGAAAGCTTTCAAGTAGTTTGCCCGGGACATCTTATATCCCCGGGTTGATATCCGCTCCGCTGCATACCCTATTGCCCAAGGGCATTTCAGCTAGACTAAAGCAAGGCTTGCAGGATTTCGGGAAGAAAATGAGAGGCTATTATACCAATGACGCCATCGTAATCGGGACGGAATCCAGGACCTCCTCCCCGGTAAAAATCCCAAGAGGTAAAGAAACTTTAATGCACCCGGAAATTAATGGCTTGTTTCCTTGCGGTGAAGGCCCCGGTTTTGCCGGCGGTATCATTTCGGCTGCGATGGACGGGCAAAATTGCGGGGATGCGGTCGCTAGATTTCTCGATACATAAAATGGCGCACTCCGGGGGGAATGCGCCAAGGGCGTTCAAAAAATCGTCTATTGTGTTTATTCAACCAAGGTCAAAAATCAAGGCAATTCAATACGGTATGAAACATAGGATGTTCATTTACTCCGGTTGGTTTCAATAGTACGATTTATAACTGAACGATAGTTTTCCTAGAAACGCTTCTTACCTTTGCCTCGCAAAAACAAAAGAACAAATCATGGCTAATGAAAGAAGGGTGACCGCCATTACGCGGCTCATCGTTTTCTTAGGTTTGGCAGCCCTTGCCGTTTTCATCTATTTTAAATTCCTCAAAAATGCTGATTGGGACGCGGTTACCCAAGATGTAAAGGAGGTCGTCCATGATGCTGATTCACTCATCCATGACGAAAATAACAAGGATATTCCCGTTAATCGGTTGTATGAGTTTCATCCGGCGTCCCAAGCGGAGGATGTAATTGAGCACGGCTTTTTCTCCCTGGAATATTCCGAGAAGGATGAGCAGGCAAAATGGGTAGCTTACCAAATTTCAGTGGATAATTTAAACAAGGATCGGGTAGATCGCACGGATGATTTTAGACCGGATTCCAAGATTGGTTCAGGCTCAGCCCTTCCTACGGATTACCGGGGCTCAGGATATGATAGGGGGCATTTATGTCCCGCCGCTGATATGGCTTTTTCCCGGGATGCGATGTCCACTACTTTTCTAATGAGTAATATGAGCCCCCAGCACCGTTCGTTTAATCGTGGCGTTTGGAAGGAATTGGAAGAGCAGGTTAGGGATTGGGCTAGGGCATATGATAATTTATACGTGGTTACTGGACCTTATCTTAGGAAAAGGGAGAATATTAAAATCGGGAAGAACAATAAGATTTCCGTTCCCAAGGGTTATTACAAGGCATTATTGGCACTTGGAAAAGGGGAGCACAAGGCAGTAGCATTTTATATTCCCAATGCGAGACAAACCAAACCTTTGGATGAGTTTTCAATGACCATTGATAGTTTGGAAAGTATGACGGGCTTGGATTTTTTTCCGCAATTACCGGATAAGCAAGAAGCTAAATTGGAATCGGAAATCATGTATAATTATTGGATGTACGATGCCGATAGATACGAGATGCGATTAACGGATTGGAATTACGATTAAGCTTTGATAGGTAATCGTGTCGCTAACTTAATTTTATGCATTTAGCTTAAAATTAGGATGTTAGATATTAGACTCTAGATGTATTGACAAATAATCTTAGGGGTATTTTTGCCTCGGAGAGGCAT
>JAHDDF010000148.1:7008-10104 GCA_020629475.1 Saprospiraceae bacterium | reverse complement strand
TTTTCTTTTATAGGCATTCACGCCGGGAATCCGTAATTTCATGATTCTAAATCCTATGTTGAATCATGAGATACATCCTAACCCTCACACTCCTTACTTTTTTTCTTTTTTCCATCGGGCAAGATTGTTCCTCCTTGCGTTACCAAACCTCCGTTTTTGATCAAGTAACCAAGCACGAGGATATTATCTACGGTAATTCGGATTGGTACGATTTCCTGAACCAAAATGATCCGCAACCGATGGCGATGGATATTTATGAACCTACGGGCGATACTGCCGAGAAGCGTCCCCTTGTCCTTTTCTTGTACGGTGGTGGGTTTACGGGTGGCGATAAAACGGATGCCGACGTAGTAACTTGGTGCGATAGTTTAGCGCGGGCGGGGTATGTCGCCGTTGGTGTGAATTACCGCTTGGGTTTCAATTTCGTGGATTCAGGGAGTTCCGTTAGGGCGGTATATCGTGCGATCCAAGATACACGTGCCGCTATTCGCTATATGATCGAGTTCAAGGATCAGTATCGCATTGATACGGAGCATATTTATCTCGGCGGAAAAAGTGCGGGAGCGATTACGGCGATTCATACCGTTTTCTATGCCGATGAGGCGGATCGTCCTCAAGAAACCTTCGGAACTACTTTCGAACCACAAGACTTGGGTTGCTTGGATTGTGCGGGAAATGCCTATGCCCATGATTTTGAAATTAAGGGCTTATTCGGGATGTGGGGCGCTATTCAAGATTTGGGGAAAATTACGCCTGATGAAACCATTCCTACTTTAATGGTGCACGGGGACGGGGACATTGTAGTACCAATGGATGAGGGCTATCCTTACACGGGCGGCATTCAACTGACCTTCCCATACGTTTACGGCTCTCTCAGTATCCATGAGCACATGAATGATATCGGTTTGTACAATGAATTTTATGAGTACGAATACGATGATCATGATGTTTACGGAAGCAATCCTTTCCCTAATGAAAATTGGGAGCCCATTTATGGGTTAACGAGAACCTTTTTGTTTAATACGATGGAGTTTGATTCGCCCCAGCCGGAAGGTGAAGAGGTGGCTTGTTTGGGTGAAACTTCTTTTTATTCCGTTCCTGAAGAGCAAGGCGCGACATATTGCTGGAGTATTTCGGGAGGTGAAATCGTTTCCGATAACGGAAATGAGGTGGAGGTGTTATGGGACGAAGGCGGCGGAACCATTTCTCTAATAGAACAAAACCCGATCGGGGTGGAGGGGAATCCTTCAAGTAGTTTATCCGTCTCTACCGTCCCGCAACCTCTTGCGGGAATGGAGGTTCAGGACTTAGGGAATAATACCTTTTTTGTGGTTGATGAATCATCAGGAAGTATTGAGTATTCCTTGGATATGGGCGACGGTTCCCCCGTTCAGGTTGTACCCGCCGGGGAATCTTTTACGTACGAGTATTCTTCTTCAGGAACCTTCGTTATTACGCAAACCGTTCAGAATTCTTGTGGAACCGAAACCATTACTTATGAAGTAACCGTGGTGATTACATCACTTGAGGAGCTAGTTCAAGAAGAAATTAGGATGTTTCCGAGCATTATTCAAGGAGAAAAAAACATAAAATTTAGTGGTTTGTCAGGAAAATCATTCAACTTTTTTGTTTTTGACGTCACGGGAAAGTTGGTGTTTTCCTCCTTGGGGTATCAGGGTGATTCTATTAGTTTAAATTCGGTTGATTCAGGTGTGTATGTAGTTCATTTAATTGTAAATGAATCAATTGTGTATGATAAAATATATGTGGATTAAGTTGGTTGGATGATATTTTTGTAGTGATCAAAAAAGGGAAAATCGAGAGGTTTTCCCTTTTTTGATTTTATAAGATTGAGATTTTATTTCTTACGCGTTTAAAAAAGGATGTACATATCTTGCAAGTGCAATCAGCAAATCAGGATTTTTATAGGTAGCTCCATTGTAATTGAGCCGACAATAGGAGCTCGGCAATTCAAAAGTGGGAGGAATTCGGGAAGGATTCCTCTTTTTTTATTTCTCCATTTCATAATGGAAGGCGTCAAAGGCAAAAGCCCAATGTTGGTTTACCTTCCTTTTTACTTCCTCATCCAATTTTAGTTTATTCTTCTTGTAGGATTTAATTCCTTCCAAGTACTCTTCATAAATGGGTCGCATTTTTTCGAATCCACCAATTCCAAGGGTAGTGTAAATGTCTTCCAAGCCCTTCATCTTGTCCCCAACGAATTCCTCAAAGGTGATTTCGATAAGTTGTCCTTCAGGGATGAGTTTTCTCTCTTCCAAGTATTTTTTGTTCATTTCCTCATAAATGGAAAGAATGTTCTTATCTATCCTTTCGGCGTCCTCGTCTTGGATTTGGAAAAAATTAATGACGTCGCGGTATAGTTTGGATGTGGAGGCGTACACCTTGTAAGGGTTCCTACAAATGAAAATGAATTTTGCTTTCGGGAACATTTCCAAAAGCAATGGAATCCGCATGGTGTTCGGTGGGTTTTTAAGCAACATGGGTTTGCCCTTAAAATTCAAGGTGGCTCCCTTTAATAAATCCTCATAGCCTTTTCGCCAAGCCTTCTTTGATTCGGGACTAGAAAAACGAGCGTACTTTTCCCAATACTCTTCTTGGCGACTAGGGGCTATCCACATATTATATAAGGAATGACCACTTTGCGAAATCAGGGCTAGTTCTTCTTCTTGGGGTGATTCCGTGTTGATTTTCATGTTATCCATCGGGCGGGTAGGCGGCATAATCCTGACGGCAAACCACCGGAAAAAACCCGATGCCAAGAACGCATGGGGAAAAAGCCCTTGTAGGTAGGTAACGTAACCATAGCGTTTGTCTAGGCTTAAGAGATTGTGGATAAGCGTAGTACCCCCGCGCCAATGCCCAAGCACGAAAACGGGTTCTTCATGGATTTGGGTTTCCCTGATTTTTTTTCCTAACCGGAGCCTTTCCCACCACCGGAAAGGAAGCCCGATGCCCACGATAAGGGTAACCAATAGGATTTTACCCAAGTATTTTAGATTCCAGCGGTTTCCGAAAATATACCTCAACCATATTCCCCAAGTGGCACCAATGATGGATACCACACCCGTCTTGTTC
>JAHDDF010000148.1:0-6908 GCA_020629475.1 Saprospiraceae bacterium | reverse complement strand
CCAAAGAAAGTTAAAGAAAACCTAAGGATACACCCAAAAGTGTTTCGTTCTCATCTATCCTCGTTAGAAGGATGTTCTTCAAAACCAATGAAAAGAAAAATATCATGACACAACTATCCCTAGGGGGCTTAATCACCGCCCTTTTGATTTTTGCCTCGCAAGCCATCCATAATCCTGATCCATTCACGCCCAAGGACGAGGAGGCTTTTAAAACCTTTCTGGATTCCTTCGAGGAAGTTGAACTGCCCTTCGTGTTGGATGAATCTTCATTTTATAATAATGGCAGGGAGGACGGAATCCGTGAACGTGATGATCTTCTACCCTTCGATCAACTGGATTTTATCCCGTACAAGCGTCCTATGTACAGCCGTATGGGACCGGATGAGTATATGCCTGAGGCGGAATTAGCCTTAAGTGATGATTTTAAGGCAATTGTCGTGGCGGGTAAGCGTCCTTTTGAAAGGGGGGCTGGATATTTCCACCTTATCACGTACACGAATGAAGGAACGCCCATTTCTTACAAAAGAATTGCAGGGGCTTACGGAAAAAGTGAAATGGTAAGATGTACCATCACGGAGGTAGGTACCGTTCTGGTAGAGACTTGCCTGAATACTTGGGACGATAATAAACTGGTGTATACGGAAGTAACGGGAACGGAATCCTTCTTCGTTACGGAAACCGGTGAAATTGAAACAGTGGAAAAAGGCTTTGATAAGCCTATCCAAGAACAAGTAAAATCAAATCCGGAGCGCGCGAGCTCCTTCTAATACCTTTTTTGACAACAATGGTTCAAGAGTCGGCTACCTTCGGGTAGCCGACTTTTTTTAATGGGTTATTCGTTAAAATCGAATATCAAAAAACGATCCCGTCAAATTATTTTATATTCGAAATATCATAACCGGGTACTCACATTTTCCCGGAAAATTATCTAAATGGAATATAGGAGAGCGCATTATTAAAAAAGGTGTGTGGTTTCCTGAAAAATTAAATGTCGATTTTTTCAAATAAACGTTCTTCCGCCAAGGATATGACGGATGAGGAGTTGGTTGTCGCGTACAGTGATAGCAAAGGAGAGGTTTATCTTGCCGAATTGTACAATCGGTATAGCCATTTGGTGTATGGTTCCTGTTTAAAATACCTGAAAAATGTCTCGGAGGCACAAGATGCGACTATGGATATTTTTGAGGCACTGGTAGAAAAAATCCCGAAACATCGCCCTTCAAAAGCTTTTCGGTATTGGCTGTATAGCCTCACAAAAAATGAGTGTTTTAGCCGTTTACGAAAGGATAAAAAAGAACGGACAAGTTCTTTGTCCGATACCGAAAATGAAGAAATCACCTTTGGGTTTGTGGAAAATGAGGGCTTTTTGCGTCTTAATGCTAAAGGGAATAAGAAAATAGGGGAAGAGGAATTGGAAAACGCGATGGATGCCCTAAGGGCGGAACAACGCGATTGCATCAAACTCTTTTACCTGGATCGTAAATCCTACTTGGAGATAACCGACATATTGGGCATGCCCGCAAAAATGGTGAAGAGCCATATCCAAAACGGAAAGCGGAATTTAAAAAAGATGCTACAAGGTAACACAACAACCTAAATGGGGCTACTAAAAAACATATTTGGCAAAAAGGGCAATTTGGGTAAAAAGCAGGTTGCGGATTATTTAAAAGGTAATCTCGACAATGAGGAAAGAAGAGTTGTTGAACACCATCTTTCTGAATGCCCGCTTTCGTCCGACGCCATGGAAGGGTTTGAGGAATTCGGTCCTGAAGCCCTTGATGATGTTCCCTCGTTTTCGGAATTTAGTAAGAGGAGAACCGGGGCCAAGGTACGAAGCCTTTCCGGTACGGTAAACCGCGTTGCCGCAATGCTGATCGGGGTGGGGATACTGACTTCGATTTTTATCTACAAGGCGGAAAATAAAACGGAACGATTATACGCGTCCTACTTCTCCGGATTTAATGATCCGGACGCCTTTGTTATGAGGAGCGGAACGGATATTCCCGATAAGGAGAAGAGTGCTTTGGATAAAGCCATTTTGGTTTATCAAAAAGATGACTTCCCAACGGCTATTTTACGTTTAAAGTCCGTCTTGGGGGATGAGCCATCAAATGAAAGGGCTTCATTTTACCTGGGCTTGGCGTACTTGCAAAACCATAATCCCGAAATGGCTTTAGAGCAGTTTTCAAGTTTTATAGGTAAAGAGGATTCGGGATTCTCCAAAGAAGCGGAGTGGTATGCCGCCTTGAGCCAGGTTAAGTTGGGGAATAAGAATGAAGCAAAGGATTTATTAGAAAAAATCAAGAAGGACCCTAACTCTTACTACCGGAAACGCGCGGAATCCCTCCTATCTGATCTATAGTAAACTTTCCAATTTTTGAATGTCTTTCCCAAAGGAAATGTAGGGGTGTTTTTCCATGAATGTCTCCGCAAGTGCTATGTGTTTTCTCCCGAAGGTTTTGAAGGACTTGCTTTCCGAATTCAAGGGGCGATGTTCGAATCCCCTATTGATTTTTTCTGCTTGATTGAAAACGTTTTTTGTTTCCGAGGAAAAAAATCCCTCCTTGAACTTTTCCCAGATAAATTCTACCGCCGTTTTGGATGGGTGAACCATGTCTTCCGCATAAAATCGGTAATCCCGTAATTCATCTACAAGCCACTCGTAAGCAGGGAAATAAAATGTTTTTTCCGGAAATTCTTCTAGTAAGTGCGCGATACCTAAATGCAATGCCGCCTTACTTCTCGTGTTTTCAATGATTCCGTCCCTGATATGCCTAACGGGGCTCACCGTAAATACGATTTTTACTTCTTTGTTGAACTCAAATAATTCAACAAAAGCTTCCATGAAACTTTCAAAAATTTCCTTGGGGCTTGCCATGCTTTTCGTGAATTGTACTTGGGGGATTTTATGGCAATTAGAAACGATTTTTCCGGTTGGATTATGCCTGTAGAAGAAAGCCGAACCAAGGGTGATAAATATGATTTTCGTTTTCTCAAGGGCTTGATGCCCCTCTTGTAATTTGAGGTTAATGTTTTCGAGAACGTCTTTTTTGGACTCTCCTGAAAAACTTCCGTGATGCATAAAACTATTCCATCTTTCTTGATGGAGAATCAGGTCTTTTTCCAAAAAAGGTTTTCCTGAAATCAATCTTTTTAAACCTAGGGAAATAGATAAAGGATTATAAACGATGCCAAAAGGATTCAAGCAAAAATCAATTTTGCCACCGGAAAGTTTTTCCGCCATGTTTTTCGTGAAGCAAGAGCCTAGGAACAAAGGATTACTATCGTAATTAACAAGAAAAGGAGAAGCAATAAGAGGTAGTTCCGTCCTCAGTTTCATAGGAATATGATTTCCTTGTTAAAAAAGGTTAGGGTTCTTTGACGGGTGTTCACTAACAATCTACCGGATCCATCCACGCCAACGATTTTCCCCGTGAACCTATTTCCTTCAGGATCGGAAAATAATCTTTCCTCGTTCATCCCGAATAGGTTTTCAAGATACGCTATTAAAATCGCGTTCTTCTTACCGGATTTAAGGAGTAGATAATATTTTTCCAGATTTTCCAGTAGTGTTTTTCGAACATCGTCCAAGGAGAAGATATTCCCGGAAATGGTTTTCATGGAGCCGGCTTTCGGTAAATCTTCAGGGAACGGGTCTTGGTTTACGTTTAAGCCAATCCCGATAACGCAATGCTTGATTCCTTTCCCGGTAAGACTGTTCCGTATAAGTATTCCCGCTAGTTTTTTTTCTTGCGCCATGACGTCATTGGGCCACTTCACTTTACTCACTATCTCATACGCTTCCAGGGTGCGGAGTACCGCTAATGAAACGACCATGTTTAAATGGAATTGAGATTTCGGTTCAAGGAATTTAGGGTAGAGAATAATACTAAGCGTCAGATTTTTTCCCGGAGACGTAAACCATCCGTTTTCCGCTTGCCCTTTTCCCTCGAACTGTTCTCTCGCGAGGATAACGGTTCCTTCCGCCGGTGTTCCGGCTTTAAGTAGGCGTTCCGCTTCCGCGTTGGTGGAGTCCAACCTGTCGTATCGAAGGAGAACCTTTCCTAAAAAAAGCGTGTTTAAATCGCGACTAGAATCCATTTTTGGACATGCATTTTGCCGAATATCGGAATGAAGAAGGAGATTCCTCTCTTTTTTAAGGTTTTTCGGGCTGCAAAAGGTAGAAAACGGGTTTCCCTCATGCGGAATCCGTATTTTTACGTAAATCAATACGTTTTACCAAAATCTAGGACTACTTGGATAAAAATCAAACTACTATCAAGGCGCAAGATTTCAATATTGATGAATTCAACGCCCTCATTATAGACAGTATTCAGGACATCAAAGGGAAATCCATTGTAAAATTGGATTTGCGCCATCTTGAGGAAGCACCCGCCGACTTTTTCATCATTTGCCAAGGGGATTCAACCACCCAAGTTAAATCCATAGCGGATAACGTATACGGTAGATTGAAAAGGGAAATGGGTGAATTGCCCATTAATTTTGAAGGAACACAAGTTTCCGAATGGGTTTTAGTGGATTATTTCATTACGGTGGTGCATGTCTTCCATCCCGAGAAAAGGGAGTTTTACCAACTCGAGGATCTCTGGAGCGATGCCATCGTAACGGAATACGAAGAAGAGTATTAAGGTTTACTTAATGCGAATCAACCGCCGCGTGTTGAACTTTTCCGGCGTTTCATGGTAGTATTGGAAACGCATTTCAATTTAAAAACCTGAACAATCATCAGATAGTCTTCTTCCATTGCCCCGTGCAATAAGAAGAACCACTGCAAGTCATGGATAAAGATCAAAATAATAATAACGCCAACAAGAATCCGAAACCGGGTATGAATTTCAGCCCCTATTGGATTTACGCCATCATCGGTATTGGCATCCTTTTGCTGAATTTCTATTTCCTCAGCACTGTTTCCTCCAAGGAGATTCTTTGGGAGGAATTCGAGGAAATGGCAAAGGCGGGGGATGTTGAGAAACTCGTCTATATTCAAAATAGGGGTACGGCACAAGTTTACCTTAAGGAGGATAGTGTATCCAAATACAAGGAGGCCACAAAGAACCGGATAGGCACTACGCCGCATTTCTCCTTTACTACCCACCCTCCCGAAATTTTTCCGGGATACGTGGATGACCTGAAGGATAAGATTTCTGATGATAAGCACTTTAAGTTCAAAATTTCCAAGGCAAGTGATTGGGCAAGTAACCTAACTTGGCTCATTCCTTTCTTGCTGCTTATCTTCATTTGGATATACATCATGCGAAGAATGGGTTCCTCAGGCGGAGGTCCCGGTTCCCAGATTTTCAACATCGGTAAATCAAAAGCCACCCTTCAGAACGGCACTAAGGTCAATGTTACTTTCAAGGACGTAGCCGGTTTGAACGAGGCTAAGGAGGAAGTAATGGAGGTCGTGGATTTCCTAAAGAGCAAGGATAAGTACATTGCGCTAGGGGGTAAAATCCCTAAAGGAGTACTTCTTGTAGGCCCTCCGGGAACGGGTAAAACCCTTCTTGCAAAAGCCGTGGCCGGTGAAGCGGGTGTTCCTTTCTTCTCCATCTCCGGTTCCGATTTCGTGGAAATGTTCGTGGGTGTAGGTGCTTCCCGTGTACGTGACTTGTTTAAGCAAGCCCGTGAGAAGGCGCCCTGCATCGTCTTTATTGATGAGATTGATGCCATCGGTCGTGCCCGTGGTCGTTCCAATTTCTCAGGGAATGACGAGCGTGAAAATACCTTGAACCAGCTTCTAGTGGAAATGGACGGTTTCGGCACGGACAAAGGCGTAATCCTTATGGCAGCCACCAACCGTGCGGATGTCCTTGATACCGCCTTGATGCGTCCCGGTCGTTTTGACCGCCAAATCGGGATTGACCGTCCGGACTTACAAGGGCGTGAAGCAATCTTTAAGGTGCACCTGAAAAATATCAAAATCGACAAGGACGACGTAAATCCGGAAGCCCTTGCTGAAATGACACCCGGTTTTGCCGGTGCTGACATCGCCAACGTTTGTAACGAGGCGGCACTTGTTGCGGCACGCCGTAACAAGAAGAAGGTGGAAATGGACGACTTCAACTACGCCCTTGACCGTGTCATCGGTGGTTTGGAGAAAAAGTCCAAAGTGATTTCACCCAATGAGAAAAAAGTCATTGCTTACCACGAGGCGGGTCATGCGATTTGCGGATGGTTCCTTGAGCATGCTTCACCATTGGTAAAAGTAACCATTGTTCCGAGGGGGATGGGGACTTTGGGTTATGCCCAATATCTACCCAAGGAGCAGTACCTCACTACGGTGGAGCAATTAGAAGACAGGATGTGTATGACCATGGGTGGTCGTGCGGCAGAGAAAGTCTTCTTCGATAAGATTTCCACCGGGGCACAATCCGACCTGGATCAAGTTACCAAGATGGCATATGCCATGGTAGCGGTTTACGGTATGAATGATAAGGTGGGTAATATCTCTTTCTACGATATGCAAAACCAAAATCAATTCGCTAAGCCTTACTCTGAGGAAACGGCAGCGCTGATTGATGAGGAATCAAGAAAGATGATTGATGAGCAATACGAAAGGGCGCAACAATTACTCCGTGATAAACGAGAGGAAGTAATTGCCCTTGCCGAGGAACTCCTTGAAAAGGAGGTCTTGCTCAAGTCCGACGTAGAACGCCTAATCGGTCCCCGTCCTGCGGATATCAAAGCCAAGCAGGAGGAAGAGGAAAGAAAGAAGGCACAAGCCATGGAAAAGGAAATGACGGAGGAACGGAAAAAAGCGGATAACGCTGAATTACCTCCGGATTCACCTTCCGACGAGAGTCCTATAAAGGATGAATAAAAAAGGAGAAAGACCTCCTAGGTTTCTAAAACCTAGGAGGTCTTTCTCCTTTTTTATTATTCATTTA
>JAHDDF010000147.1 GCA_020629475.1 Saprospiraceae bacterium | reverse complement strand
ATAAAAGCGCCTGTTGGCGCTTTTTTGTTACTCGTCGCCTTCACCTTACACACGTCATCACACCAGTACTTTCTACGCTTCGCCCCAAAAAGCCGCCAATAAAACAGCAAAAAGAAAAAGTGAAATACAAGACAAATTTAGGATATTACTACTTAGGTCTTGGGCAAATTTAGGCATTCCCCGAAAACCAATCTTGTGTCTTACATCTTCCTACGCCGCCTTAGGCAAGGTAATTTTAAACTCGGTTCCTTCGTTAATTTTACTTTGGACATTTATTTCCCCTTGGTTTAATTCAATGAGTTCCTTACATAAAATCAAGCCTAAACCGGTACCGCGTTCGCCTTGTGTCCCTTTTTCGCTTTTGGGATTTAATTTGAAAATTTTATCCAATTTATCCTGTTCCATTCCTACACCATCATCTTTCAAATATAATTTAATTTGTCCACCTTCTTGGCTTGCACCTATTTTTATGCTACCGCCTACATCCGTAAATTTAATAGCGTTACTTAATAAATTACGAAGTATGGTTTGAATGGCTTTTTCGTCCGCATGAATATAAACATCCCCCTCCAAATGATTCTCTATGGTTTGCTCTTTTATTTGAGCGTTCACCTTGAACATCGCTAGGGTTTCATCCACTACATCGTTTAATTTTAATTTCCCGGGACGGTTGGGCAAAACACCTTGTTGTATTAAAGCCCAGTTTAATAAATTATCCAATAAGGAATTTAATCTCCCTGCCGTTCCGCTAATTTCCGTAGACAGGTTTTTGAGTTTATCCATATCATTCTTTTTCAAATAATAGGATACCAAATCCCCTACTTTTTCCAAGGAGATAATCGGGCTACGGATATCATGTGCGATGATGCTAAAGAAGCGGTCCTTGGTTTTATTTAGCTCATCCAAATCCTTGTTTTTCTCCTCCAATGCCTGCTTGGTTTTTCGGAGTTGATTAAACAGGTAAGACACCAAAGCTAGGATTAATAATAATGCGATAGCGATTCCGAGGTATAGTCGATTTCTTTCCTTTAACAACTGTGCCGCAAGCGTGGCTTCCGCCGTCTCTTCCTTGAATCCCTCAACGTCTTGCCGCACCTGTTCCTTCCTTAAAATCCGCTGTGTTTCAGCATTTTTTAAACTATCCTGTTTATCGGAATATAATTTCAAATAAGCTAATGCTTCCTTGTAATCCCCTTTTTCTTCGTGGGCACGATATATTTTATTATTGAAGGCAATAATTCCTTTCTCCCTGCTATATTTTCCACAAATATCCTTTCCGATATTGGAATAAAAAAGAACGGAATCAGGCTCGTTTAATTGTAAAAACACATCCGATAAAATACCGTAACCCACCCGGGATTCCTCTTCCATCTTATTGGCATTCATATATCTTAAAAAAGTCCTTACTTTCTTTAATGCCGGTTCATAATTCCCGAGTCTAAATTCCGCTTCTCCTTCATGTAACAAAAACCAATTATAAAAATGGACGGAACCTAATTGCTTGGCTAATGCTCCATATTTTTGCGCGCCCGATAATCCTTCCTCATATCGTTTTAAATTATTATAACAGCGGACCTCGAATTCCCCTAGGGCAACTATACCCATGGTATCTTTTATTTCCTTGTAAAAATCTCCGGTTTTCAAGGCACTTTTAAGGGCACCTTCAAAATCCTCCAGGTTAAAAGATAATCTCGTTATTAAATAATTCAAATAATTAACATCTTTCTCCATGCCCAAGGAATCCAATAAGGTTATGCTTTCCTCAAAATAGGAAATCGCAATTTCGGGGCTACCCGTTAACTCATAATACTCCCCCAACTTACGACCGATGAATGCATAGCTATCCAAATAGCCCGAATCCTTGATTAAATCATAAGCCATTAATAAATACTCCTTCCCTTTTTCCTTTTGCTCCGTTTTTATATAGTGGGTAGACAATTGGGCGTAAGTCTCTACTTTATTATTTAAACCCTTATCCGCATCCAATGCACTTACCCGATTTAAAAGATGATGTTTTTCCGTTTGTGCCTCAACCGTTTTTAATAATTCCAATGATTTTTCAAGGTGGTCAAATCCTTCATCCGGTTTCCCTACCCCTTTCATCAAAAAGGAAATACTTTGGTGAACCTGCCCTAGAGTATTACTCGTAAATCGTTTATCCGCATTATTCCCGAAGGGAAGAAGCAATTCTAGGGCAGTTTTTGCATCATCCTTATACAGGTGTATATATTGAGACCTTGCAATTGCCGCCAATGCCTTTAAATTCGGGTCATCGGTCTTTGCCGCATAGGATTCCGCTTCGGATGATAGGCGTTCAACGGCTTCGGGATTGCCTTCAAACATAATGGCATACGTGTATTCAAAATACGACGTGTATCCTAGGCATAGCGGATCATTTAAGTCCGTACTGATACGCTTGGCTTCTTCAATCTTTTGCTTCATTCCTTCCGGGTTCCCTTGAAAATAATGAAGCTGTGCTATCCCTAAGAGATAGTCCACTTGATCAAAACCCGGCTTGGCGGTTTTATATTTTTCCTCTAGCTCCGGTATTGAGCTTTGAGCAAGTAATGAAAGAGAAGAAAAAAGAGCAAGGAGAGAGATTATGAGGTACTTCATATTTCCTACTGTTGATCATCCGGTTTAGGGAACGAAATACTCCTTCGCTCCCTTGTCTTGATAAAGTAGGATTTCGTTCTCGTTTGGATGAGGAAGATAAGGAATAATGAAAGAAGGCGGTATTAAGGAAACAATAAAAAAGGGCAAGCCCGAATGGTTCCTGCCCTTAAATCTATATTTGGATTGCTGATTAGCTCTTGCGGGTATAGGTAAATGTATGCCTGAGTAACGGCTCATCATTCCCTTCAAATACCACCCATTTTTTAATGGTGATTTTATCACCGTCGGCAATTAATTCACGAGTGATTAATGCCTTTTTATTATCATCTTTTCCCTTGTATTGGAATTCCATTTTTAATACGTTATCCTCCTTGGAATATTCCTTGGATTTTAATCGCATTTTCTTTTTGGGCTTCTTCATTTTTTTCAAGGACAAATTATCCTTTCCCTTTTCGCGATCCTTGGAAACGTTCTTGAAGCGTTGGGTAATTTGGAATTGCTCTTGGGTTACGGTAGTCGTTGCATCCAACTCAATGGTATATTCTTGATTATCGGAATAACGGAGAAAAGTAAGTTTTCCGTCCCAGTCCCCTTCAAGGAGTTTGGCTTCCTCTTGGGATAATTGGGCGGATAATGCCAAGGGTAATATAAAAGCGATAAAAAGGAATAGGTGCTTCATTTTCAAGTGATTTTACACTGAAAGTAGTTTAAGCATCCTTTTGTTCGGGAAATTTATGGATGTGGACGGATTTCGAAACCATGAAGGAGTGAAGTTTAGTGAAGAGTAGACTTCATGAAACTTCACTCCTTCCTGTTTAATATCAATTCAACTTATAATCCAGCCCCAATTCCTTCACCCTTTTTATTAGAGTAGAGTCCGCGTTTATTTTACGTTTGGGAGCGCGTAAATTTAATTTTTGACGGTTTACCCTATCTATTAAAATGAATTTAAGGGAATGACTTCCTTTAAACCGTACGGTTAAATCATCCAAGCTGGCAATTAATTCTTCCGTAAGGAGATCCACCGGAATTTTAATGGTAATGGACTCCGTTAATTCCTCGGAAACGGTAGCCATTTGACGGACGTCATTAATACTTAATTCAAATTCATCCCTGCCCCAACGGGTTTTATATTGTCCCTTTATTAGTACTACTTCACCGGGACGTAAAAAGTCCTTGAATTTCAAGTAATCCTCATTAAAGAGCATGAATTCCAAGCTATCATTAAAATCCGCTACCGTAAATCTTCCCCAACCGGTTCCCTTCTTGGAAACACCATGACGAACCCCGGTTACGATGCCTCCTACATTCACCTTTTGGTTCTTAAAACGGTCTAAATCCGCAATGGCGCAAGTGGTAAAATTCTTCATTTCCATGGAGTAATCATCCAAGGGATGCCCGGAAATATAGATACCCGCTACCTCCTTCTCCCGTTCCAATTTCTCCACCAAAGGCCAAGGATTGGCAGCCGGCATTTTGGGTTCGGGAATCATGACCTCTTCGGTCCCGCCAAACAAGGAGGTTGCCATCGTGGCTTTTTGGTTTTGGAAGGCATTGCCGTATTTTAAAGCGTGCTCCAATAAGGAATCATACTTATCCGAGGGTGCGAAATATTGAGAACGAGTAGTCCCTTCAAACGAGTCAAAACCACCCCCAAGCACCAAACTTTCCAAGCAGCGCTTGTTTACCGTTTTCAAGCTCAATCTACGAACCGCATCGAATAATGATTCGAAAGCACCGCTTTCCTCTCGTTCTTTAATGATTTCCTCAACGGGTCCTTCCCCTACCCCTTTCAAGGCGGACAATCCGAAGCGGATTTTGCCTTCCTTGTTCGGGAAGAAATCAGCCATGGATTCATTAATATCCGGGGACAATACCTCAATGCCCATCTTCTTGCATTCCCGCAAGTATTTGGTGAGGGATTTGATATCGTTTTTATTATTGGTTAATACCGCAGCCATAAACTCGGCCGGGTAATTCGCCTTGAGGTAAGCCGTTTGGAATGCCACGAAGGCATAACAAGTAGAGTGCGATTTATTAAAGGCGTAGGAAGCGAAAGCCTCCCAATCCTTCCAAATCTTATTCAGGGTTTCCTCCGGGTGACCGTTTGCCGTACCGCCCTCGATGAACTTGGGGTACAACATATCAATGAGCTTCTTCTTTTTCTTACCCATTCCCTTACGGAGCATATCCGCTTGTCCCTTGGAGAAATTCGCCAATTTTTGGGACAGCAACATTACCTGCTCCTGGTAAACGGTAATCCCGTAGGTTTCCCCTAGGTATTCCTCGCAAGCTTCCAGGTCATAGGTAATGGCTTCCCTTCCGTGCCTACGCTCGATGAAGGAAGGAATATATTCCAAAGGACCGGGACGGTACAAGGCGTTCATGGCAATCAAGTCCTCGAAGGTAGAGGGTTTTAGATTACGCATGTGCTTTTGCATACCGCCGGACTCGTATTGGAATACGCCCATTGTGTACCCTTTCTGGAAGAGTTCATAAGTCTTGGGATCATCCAAGGGAACCAACTCCGGATCGATATCGATGCCGTGGTTTTGCTTAACCATTTTTACGGCGTTCTTGATCACCGTAAGGGTTTTTAATCCCAAGAAATCCATCTTGAGCAAGCCCGCGTCTTCCGCAACCGAGTTATCGAATTGGGAAACAAGCATACCTGATGCCTTATCCGTTTTAACGGGAACGTAGTTGGTGATTTCATCCGGGGTAATAACCACACCACAAGCATGAATACCCGTATTCCGGACGGAGCCTTCCAGCTTTTTCGCCGTACGGATCATGTGTCCGATATGGTCTTGTTGCTCGGACATTTCACGGAATTTCCTTGCCGCGTCCATGTCCTCGGAATTCATCTTGCCCTTGAGCTTTTCGTCTATTCCGCCGGTTTTCAAAACCTTATTTAGCGTAGCGCTCAAGTTCTGGGGGAATGCCTTTGCTACGGCATCCACTTCAGGAAGGGGAACATCCATAACACGCCCCACATCCCGCAAGGAGGATTTTGCCGCCATCGTACCATAAGTAACGATTTGCGCTACTTGGTTTCTTCCGTATTTATCAATGACGTAGTCGATTACCTTTTGCCGTCCTTCATCATCGAAATCGATATCGATATCCGGCATGGATACACGCTCCGGATTCAAGAAACGCTCAAAAAGTAGGTCGTACTTAATCGGATCCACATTGGTAATTCCCGTACAATACGCCACGGCGGAACCCGCAGCCGAACCACGACCCGGACCTACGGAAACCCCCATATTCCTTGCCTCGGTGGTAAAATCCTGTACGATGAGGAAGTAACCGGGATAACCTGAATTTTGAATTACTTGCAACTCAAAATCCAAGCGTTCCTTGATTTCAGGAGTGATGGTTCCGTAACGTTGTTTCGCGCCTTCGTACGTGAGGTGGCGCAAGTATTCGTCCTGGGTATTGAATCCTTGGGGAATTTGGTAGGCGGGAAGCAGTACGTCCCTCGCCAAAGTCAATGGTTCAATCTTATCGAAGATTTCCATTGTGGTATCAATTGATTCGGGAACATCCGCGAACAATTGATTCATTTCTTGCTGTGTCTTAAGGTAAAAATCGCTACTCGGGAATTTGAAACGCTTCTCTTCTTCCAGGAGGGAACCGGTGTTTACGCAAAGTAGGAAATCATGCGGTTCGGCATCATCCTCATCAATGTAATGGGAATCATTGGTGGCGATGATTTTCACGTTATACTTCCTCGCGAGTGCAATCAATTTTTGATTGATATCCTCTTGGCTGATGCCCAATCCATCGATGTTTTCCAATCCTCTGTGCCGCTGGAGTTCGATGTAAAAATCCTCCCCGAAAATGTCGAGCCACCACTTTAGTAGTTCCTCTGCTTTTTCATCATTCCCGTGCATGATGGCTTGGGGAATCTCCGCACCGATACAACAAGACGTGGCGATAAGCCCTTCGGTATGTTGCACCAAAATCTCCTTGTCTATCCTAGGAAATTTGGAATATAAACCTTCAATAAAACCGATGGAACATAGCTTACAAAGGTTTTCGTAGCCTTTCCGGTTCTTTGCCAATAGAAGCTGATGGAAACGCTTGTCTTTTTCCCCTTTTGCCCTAGAGAACGTTTTGTGATGACGGTCAGCAACCAGGTAGAACTCACAACCGATAATGGGTTTCAAACCGTTCCGTTCCGCCTCCGCCACGAACTTGAACGCACCGAACATGTTTCCGTGATCGGTGAGTGCGATTCCCTTTTGACCGTCGGCAGCGGCTTTCCGCATCATGGAACCGATTTCCGATGCTCCGTCGAGTAGAGAATATTGCGTGTGGTTATGGAGGTGTACGTATTCGGGCATTCTCTGTAGATAGATATAAGATTAAAGATTTACGATGTAAGACTTCAAAACCGGAGGGAAAATTAAAATCCTCTCTTACTATCGTAGCGTGTGTTTTTTAAGGTTTGACGTGGGTAATAATCTATGGAATCACCCCATTGGTTTTCTAATGATAAAGATACACATAAATAACAAAAAAGGGCGACCGGATGGTTCTCCGATCGCCTTTTTTGGGGATTTCCAGATTACTCCTCCCTGATTTGCCAGACCATAGAATTGATTTTACGGGCAACGGGATCTCCCGGACAATGGCAAGTAACGTTATCGAAATAATAAACATCCCCGGGTTTTGCCTCCCGGATTAAAGTCTTCGCACGACCGGAAAACGCTGAAGTCTTATTTATTACCCTTGTCGGATCATCCTTGGATATATCCTTAGGGACCCGGGTTACCTCATACCCCTTTAATTCACATTTTGCGTCAAAATCAAACCAAGGAATTATCACATCCACCCCGACAACATCATTTACGAACTCCTCTTGGGATACCGTCCCTGATCCTTGGGATTTCCAATTCTTCCCATTAAATAGAACAGCCATTGGATCAGGGATTCGTTTCACCCTAAAAACGGAGCTTTTCTCAAAGTCTTTCCCCTTTGCGGTAATACTTACGTTTTCAGGAAATTTACCGTCTTTTAACTTAATCCGGATATTGTATTTGCCGCTTCCCGTTTTTTTTAATTCAAGAAGATCAGATTCAGGAGAAGTAATGGTTATATCCTCATCGGGAACCTCGGAAACGGCAACCGTAATGGGGTTATCTACTCCAATGTAAAGAACATTCATCTTGTCAGCGGAAATGGAAAGCGTACGATTTCCCGTAAATGCCATCGAGGTTAAAAATATGATGGAAAAAAGAGCACAAACCAAAAGTATCCCCAAAGGGCGTTTTCCTAGTTTCATGTTATTGGGTTCATCTTTTTTTCCTAGGATTCTAAAAATTCTCTTGCTGAAATGATCAGCGTTTTTGCCTGTTGCATTCATGGCTAATTGTGTTTTATGGTGAAATGAAAAGTTGAACTTTTTGGTGTTTAAAAGTGCTTGGGCATAAACCAAGGGATCCGTTCCCGTAGCGACTACCCTATCATCGCAAGCCTCTTCCCTTAGACGCCTAACGGAACGGGACATCAAGTGAACGGCGGGATGAAAAAAGAAGACGATTTCAATGAAGGATTGAAGCAAATTAAGCAGGTAATCATTCCGCTTAACATGCGATAATTCATGAAGAATAATGGCTTCTACCTCTTCCGGTTTTATTTGATTAACAAGAGCAACCGGAAGCAAGATAAATGGCTTAAAAAAGCCGAAAGTCAAGGGTTGTTCCGCTATTTGCGACAAGCGGAATTGCACCTTTCTTTTTATCCCTAAACGATGGGCGCATTCATCCGTTACCGCCTGCCATTTCCTGTTGATTTCCGCACCGACGTTCCTTAGGTTTTTCAAGAAAAAATAACTTCCGATATAGCTTAGGGAATACAAGAGCATTCCTAGGAACCAAGCCACCACCAACCAATCGGAATAATCCATAATGGTTCGGGTAGCACCTAGGATTTCGAAGGGTTTATGGAGGGCTGCGGTATTTTCCTCAAAGTCATCACCCAGAAATTTTTCCCCTGCCGGCACCACGGAAAAATAATACGCCTCGGATGCATCCCTAAGTTGGATGAAGGTGGCTATGAACAACACAAAGCACAAAACCATGCTTGTCATTCCTATCCGATACAAGGTTCCGGGCGAGTTTTTCAAACTTGTTTTGGACAAGAGAAAAAACAATCCCCCGATGAGCAAACATTGCCAAAGGGAATGCAACAAGGCAAACCCAAGGGCTTCGATTGCGAATTGATCCAGTAGATTCATCTTGATGATTTTTATTCCGGAATAATTTCCCAAATCATGGCATCCAATTCCCTTGTTTCACCATTGGGGCATTGGCATTTGATATCAAGGAAGGTGTAATAATCCCCTACCAAGGCTTCTTCCTTTAAGTTATTGACAAAATGGTTGGTATGAAATTCTTTTCCGTGGTAATTCCATGTCATGGGTGAATCCGTACCTCGGGAACGCATGGCGGTAAAGGAGGACACTTCGCAATCCGTTGTCTCCAAAGAAACGGAATCCACTGCTACCAACTCCGAAACCCCTTGGAATTCCGCTAGAGTAAGTTCTTCCGTCATGGGTAACAAGGAACCTTGCCCATCCCTTAAACCGGGAATTTCTTGAAAGGAATTTTCATACACATCCTTTGATACGGAAAACCCTAATAATAACAAGGGAAGTAACAACATAAAGATGATAAAGGGCAAAGCCTTTTTCAAATCTTTTTTCTGTGCTTTTGAATAGCGTAACATGGTCATTCATTTTTAGAAATCGTGTAAAATTCCTTCCCGGAAGGCACGGGAATGACCGTGCCTTCCTAGGAAGGCTTCTTATTTTGGGGTTCTACCTTAGAATTAGGAAGTGTGGGTATTAGTCCGTAATTCGCCAGACTAAAGAGTTGAGTTTGCGGGGTTCCGCGTCGCCGGGGCATTGGCATTCTACATTGTCGAAATAGTAGATGTCCCCTTCGGTTGCTTTACCGATTAGTTTCTTGGGATGTCCTGAGAATATGGCGCCTTTATTCGATGCCCTGACCGGATCCACTTCCGCATCCCCGGGCACTCTTGTTACCGTAAAGGAGGTTATCGGGCACTTTACCTTGAACTCCTCCGGAAGAACGGTTTGGAGCCCTTGCACATTCCGGAATTCCCCTTGGATAACCCCACCGCTACCGCCTAAGGCATTGCCTGATCCATCCATCAATTCAAGGAAAGGGCTAGGGATTTTTCGTAGGTGAAAGGATGATTCTTCCCTGAAATCCTTTCCCTTTACGATGATGGTCACCTTATCCTTTTTAGGGTTTCCCTTAAGGTTGGCTTTTACATTGTACAATCCGTTGCCCTTGCTTTCAAGGGTAATCACATCCGTATCAGGGGACTCAACGGTTACGTCCTTACTCGCCGTTTCGGATACCGCTACCTTCAAGGGATTGTCAACACCCACATATAGAATTTTCATTCGTTCCGCGGAAACACTGACCGTTTTCATACTTGAAACCATCATGGAGGTAAACAATACTAAAGAAAGCCCGGCACATGCCAAT
>JAHDDF010000146.1 GCA_020629475.1 Saprospiraceae bacterium | reverse complement strand
ATGACGCATTTTATTCTTCGCTTCCCGAAATAAGCGTTCCCGTTTTCGGCTTCCGCACTTATTCCTTAACTTTCCGTTCAAGACACTTGACCCATGGGACGGATAAGGCTACTCATCATTGAAGACGACCACGATTTGGCGGAAGACCTCCGCGAATGCCTAGAGGATTTGGATTATGAAATCGCTGGCGTGGCGCATAATCTCAAGGACGCCTACGGGCTTTTTCATTCCGAGGAAACGGATTTGGTAATCGCGGATATCATGCTGGGTGATGAACCGGGCGGGATTACCTTCGCGGAACGTATCGCTGAAAATCCGACAAGACAACGCCCCTTGATTTTCCTGACGGGTATGGAGGATCAAGAAATTTTCAAAAGAGCCAAGGCTACACAACCGTTCGCCTACCTCTTGAAGCCCTTCAATATCATGGAACTGAAATACGCCATCGAACTTTCCATCGAGAAGTTCGCGGGACAATCCGGTGCGTTTTCCAGTGCGACACCACAACCCGGCGTGGCAATGAATGACCGGTTTTACGTCAAGAAAGGAAACCACCTCGTAAAATTGGAATACGGGGATATCCGCTACGTTCAAGTAGAGGGTAAATACTCCGATCTCTATACGGAAAAGGATAGATTCACCGTCCAGCTCTCCTTGAAAGACATTTCCCAAAAACTGCCGGATTCATTCCAACAGGTTCACCGTAATTACTTGATGAACTTGGACCACTTAAAGAAATTCAATTACCGCGAACAAGAAATCATCGCGGATAATGATGCCCGGATTCCCGTTTCAAAAAGGGAAAAGGAAAATTTAATGAAACGCCTTAATCTCCTTGGTTAAGGGAGAAAACCAACCAATAAAAAATGCAAGTCAATCCCTCCGACGTAAAAATCGAGGCTTCCTGGAAAGCCGCTCTTCAATCCGAATTCGAACAACCCTACTTTGCCGCCATCAAGCAATTTTTGGTAACGGAGAAAAAGGCGGGAAAAAATATTTACCCACCCGGAAAATTGATTTTCAATGCCTTTGAGTTAACCCCTTTTGACGAGGTAAAAGTCGTGGTCATCGGGCAAGATCCGTATCATAGAAAAGGGCAGGCAATGGGACTATCTTTTTCCGTTCCTGAGGGCGTAAGGACACCTCCTTCCTTGAAGCGCATTTACAAGGAAATCGTGGAGGACATTCCGGGATTCCAAGCACCCAACCACGGCGATTTAACCGCTTGGGCAAAGCAAGGCGTATTATTGCTCAACGCTTTCCTTACCGTAGAAGAGGGAAAAGCCGGTTCCCACCAAAAAATCGGTTGGCATAAATTTACGGATGCCGTAATTCAAAAAATCTCGGCGGAAAAGGAAGGAATCGTATTCTTGCTTTGGGGTGGTTTCGCCAAGAAAAAAGCGGCACTCATTGATGGTTCCAAGCACCATGTACTAAGCGCGGCGCACCCCTCTCCCCTAGCGGGCAATGCTTTTTTCGGGAACAAACACTTTTCACAAACCAATAAAATCTTGGAGGAGCGCGGTTTGTCGCCCATTGACTGGAACTTGTAGGAAATAAATGCCCATCGTTTTTTATCTTCGGAAGTACTTAAAATCAGGCTTTATGAAGATGAGACATTTACTCCTATTTTTCTTTTCATTCCTTTGCTTCCAATCCTTCGCCGCGGATGGTGATATTACCACCATTGCCGCGCATGACCAAGTGGACATGACTTGGCACGGGAATTACGACAATCTAACGTCCTTCCCGGATGGTAGCACATCGTACCGAAAGGTATTGATGCATTATACCATGGGTTGTTCCTCTTCCCAATGCTCGGACTGGGATTATACGACAAGGATTTACGCCATGTTTAACACGGGCGTACAAGATTCCACCGTTTCCGTTTTGGATACACTTTCTACAGATCCACTTGTGGTGGACACCACTTGGAACGTATTCGACGTAATGGAGCCTTTTACCTTGGGTGAGGTCATTACTCCTTACGGTGGTTATATGGCTGGCGGAACCAATGGATTCTCCAACGCTTGGGAACACACCCACACTTTCGACGTAACAGACCTTCAGGAATACCTCAAGGATGATGTCGTTATCCGTGCGTTCTACGATGGCTGGTCCGACGGATTTAGCGTAACCGTAGATTTTGAATTCGTGGAAGGTCCTCCGGCAAGGAATGTCCTTAACTCTTGGAATTACTATACGGGCGGTCTTGGATATACTTCTTTTACGGAGGTGGAAAATGATCGCTTACCTGAAAAAACATACAATTTCCCGGCAGGGACTTCTTCCGTGAAATTCCGTGTAAACAAGAGTGGTCACGGAGCGGATGATAACGGGAACTGCGCGGAGTTTTGTCCTAAATACTACCGTGTTTTTGCCAATGGTACAAACGTGGCAGGAAACGTTTACGTTTGGCGCGACGACTGCGGCAGCAGCCATACTTGGCCACAAGGCGGTACTTGGTTGTATTCCCGTGAAGGATGGTGCCCCGGTGAACGTTCCGAGTTGAGGGAATTCGAGCTTGGGCAATACATGACTTTCCCCGGTGAGAATGCGGTAAACCTGGATTTGGAATCCATTAGCTGGTCGGGTGGTCAGCCTTATTATTACATCGATGCGCAGGTAGTGGCTTATGGTGATTATAATGCGCAATACGATGCGGAGATCACCGAAATCTTAGCGCCTAGTGATAAGGATGATTATTCAAGGATGAATCCGATGTGTGATGATCCGGTGATCCGCGTTACCAATATGGGTTCCGAAACCATTACCACGCTGGATTTCCGTTACGGGATTTATGGTGGTTACTTGTGTGATTTCCAAGCAAACGTCAACATCGCTCCTTCAACAACGGCGGATGTTACCCTTCCTAATAATAGCTGGTTTAATGTTGATGAGGCTAATCCGCAATTCCGTGCTGAAATCCTTCAAGTAAACGGCAACGCGGATGAATATCCCTTGGATAATGCCATGACGACTTCCGTGATTCTCCCGGATGTACATAGCAATGGATTGGTATTGGATTATCGTATCAATAACCGTCCACAGGAAAGTTCCTATACCATTGAGGATTCTGAAGGTAACGTGGTGATGTCAAAGAACTCCTCGGATTTCTCTTCCAATACTTCTTACCAAGACGATTTAAGTTCCTTGGCGAACGGGTGCTATACCTTACGTTTCCGTGATACCGGTCCTATCCAATTGGGCTCCGGTGATGGTTTGAACCACTGGGTTTCTACCCAATACCTAGGGGCAACCACCGGCTTCGTTCGTCTTAGGGATGGTGCAGGAACTTTAGTAGAAACCTTCAATGCCGATTTCGGTAATGAATTGCATTATGCCTTTATCTTAGGTAATGATTACGGGGCAGCTTCCGGTGGTTGTTTGCTTTCTAGCGCGGAGGATATCTTGGATGAAAACGTAGCCAAGGTTTATCCCAATCCTTCCAGGGGTAACTTCCGTGTGGAGACACAAATCAATGGTTTCAGCCAAGCGGATTATCAAGTTTTCGATATGAGCGGACGCTTGATTTTACAAGGGCAAACCAATGATCCTTCCTTCGATTTGAACATGGAAAACCAAGCGGAAGGCGTTTATTTCCTCAATATCCGTACGGATGCGGGTATCGTGAATAAGCAGCTTGTTATCGCTAGGTAAAACCGTTATTGCTATATTTTATTAAACCATGAAGTGGTGGTGGTTAATGAAGAGGAAAATGCTTCATTTAACTTCACTCCTTCATGGTTTTTTATTGTAAAGGCAGCATGACAGGGAAAAAGCCGTTTCTTTGTTGTCGAAAATAAAAAACAGAATGAGACTTCGTTGGAAGATAGCCCAAGCAGCAGAGATACGGTGGTGGAAGAGTTACCTCAAGAAAAAGCCCAAGGCGAACTACTTGGAGTGGAAGCGTAATTATTGGCAAAATCTTCTGGACGAGTGCGGGGTAGAAATCAAGGAAGGAGATCGTGTTTTAGATATTGGCTGTGGACCTGCGGGGATATTTTTATTGTTGGATAAAAACCCGGTGGATGCGGTTGACCCCCTGCTTGATAAATACGAGGAAGAACTAGAGCATTTCGACAAGAAGGAATATCCCAATGTCAATTTCGTAAATGCACCTATGGAGGAATTCGATATCAAGCAACCTTACGATGTCGTATTTTGCCTAAATGCCATTAACCACGTCTCTGATTTAGAAAAAAGTTTCGACGTATTATCAGCTTGCGTGAGAAGAGGCGGAACCGTGATTTGCTCCATTGACGCGCATAACCATTCCTTTTTCAAGCACCTATTCAGGTTACTTCCCGGTGATATCCTTCACCCACACCAATATGACTTGGAGGAATATCAAGAAATGCTCACCTCAAGAGGCGTTTCCATTGATAAAAGCCTTCTTAAAGATGAGCAATTCTTTTTCGATTACTATGTACTTGTAGGGAAGAAATAATCTACCTCACTAAAGTAGCGAAACCTTTTATTCTTACAGGATTCCCTCTTGGATCCGTATATCCTACCAATACGACGTAAACCCCGTTCTGGAGCATATCCCCTTGGTTATTCTTTCTACCGTTCCAAGCTTCTTCCGGATCATTGGTCTGGAAGATGAGTTCACCCCAACGGTTCCAGATGGTCATTTCGAAATTGGTCATTCCTTCGAAATATCCGGTTCCTTTAAATTCCTCGTTTTTTCCGTCGGAATTAGGTGTAAAGGCATTGGGTAAATGGTAAGTTACCAATGGTTCTACCTCAATAAGCGCCCTTGCCGTATCCAAGCAACCGCTCGGGTGTCTTACCACTTGGATAATTTCATAAAAACCGGTGTCTTGGTAAGTATGCGTGGGGCTAGGCGTAAGCACCGGCGGAGAACCATCCCCGAAATCCCAAAGCCAGGCTTCCGCGTCCATGGACTCATCCGTAAATACGGCGGTCATGTTGAAATTCGTCAATTGCTCCGGCGTAAAGGTGAAACCTGCCGTAGGTGAAGGACGAACCGTTACGAAATTAGGGAAGTTAGCCCCAACGGAACAACCGATGGGTGAGGTAACCTCTAGGTTAATGGTATAGCTACCCGGCTCGGTATAAACATGGGTGGGACTAATATCACCCGAAGTATTCCCGTCTCCAAAATCCCATTCAATATTATAGGTGGAATCAATAGGAACGGATAGATTATTGTAAAATACCTCTTGGGGTGCGCAGCCCTCAAAAATGGAAGGCTCTACAATCAAGAAGGCAGGCGCAGGAAAATATCCCACATTTTGGGTAACGGATTCCGTACATCCATTAATGTCCGTAACGGTAAGCGTAACCGGCAAATCCCCGGGGATTTGATAGGTATGTTCCGGGCTAGGTTGATCCGAGGTGTTCCCGTCCCCGAATTGCCATGCCCAGGTATCCATTTGTCCTGATCCCGTAGTAGATAAATCCGTAAAGGTTACGGGTCCGGCTACGCAGGTATCATATTCGAATTCAAAATCCGCATCGATATCCGGGAATACGTTTACGGTAATGAATGCCGTATCCGCGCAGGGCGTTCCGGGATTCAAGGACATTACGCCATCATAGGTTCCTAGCCCGGGAAACGTAATGGACACATCCCTATCGTTAGAAACGAAATCAGTACCATTTTGTAAATCAAAGAACCAATCATATTGGAAGATATTGGATTCTTGAATGGATTGATTATTAAAATCAACGGTAAAATCACCGCAAGCATTGATTTCGTACTGTTGCGGTCCCGTAATGATATCCGCTTCGATATCGGCTATTACAAGCGGGGTACAAGAGATGACGTTGAACTGGAAATCCCTTCGTATCTCCCCTATTTCTACACCATCCCTGAACTCACGGACACATACACCCACCACGAACTGCCCTTGAGTCGTGGGAATTCCGCTGATCAGCCCCGTTTCCGGATCAATGGTTACGGGTGGATCCCCTGCCATTGGAAGGAATGCCGTATATGTGGGTGCCAAGTATGAAACGGAACTATAAGGAGGTGCCGTTCCGGGTTGCGGCTGTGGTTGTACACCGGTAGGACCGTTCGGGTTTCCCGTAGGATTATCCGGTCCTCCATCTACACCACCACCAATTAATGGCGGGCAAAAGGAATACACCAAGGAATCTCCTTCCGGATCAAAAGCGGAATGGTCGAAATTGATATCCACTCCCGCGCAAATTACGATGGGTGGAAACTCGTTGAACTCAGGGCTATTGTTACAGGATTGCTGTGATTCAGGGCTAATCTCAATCAAGAAGGTAGCACCTACGTCACCCGGGGTTACGATATTGGTAATGGTCTCGTTCCTACAACATCTTTGATAAGAAATGGTGTACGGTAAATTGGATTGTGGAAGAGTTACCTGAAAAGTATAAGTAGCTTCCTCCACACAAGGGGGATCGGATATCTCGAAACAAGGATCGCTATCTATCGGAATAGTGGTTCGATTGGTAAAGGGAACATTATAGGTAGTGAGGTAAGTATTTCCCTCATACACACCAAACCAGCCCGGATTGTCGTAATCAGCGGAGTTTACACTATTGCAATCACGATACATCTTGGTGGTGATGATATAGGTATTGTTTCCGATACATTCATATATCATGTCCCCTCCCACGATGTGTTTTGCACTGATTTCAGGCAAAAGCAGGAAAAGCCCCAAAAATATCGGGAAAAAACCCCTTAAAATATACTGACCGTATCCTTGTGTCATAGTTATGTTCGTTATCCTTTCGGTTTTGTCAAGTTTAGAGCATGTTTTCACTTGCTCCTTTATAAACAACGGCAAGAATCAAGGGTTTTGCTGCATCTAAACAAAAAAACCTAAAATTCCATTACAATAATCGTTTAACTTTGTCATTTAGTATGTCCCGTTCAAATGAAACGACACTTTACAAATTTAATGACATTTTCATGCTGGATGTTGGCTCCTTTGACAGATTAATGTCAGTATTGGCCGACGGCGGACTTATTCTGCTACCCACTGACACTATCTGGGGAATTTGTTGCGACGCAACTAACCCTGATGCCGTCCGAAAGGTATATGAATTAAAGCAAAGACCGAAGGATAACCCCCTTGTATGCCTTGTTGACGGCGTACCCATGCTCAAGGATTACGTTGAGCATGTTCATCCGCGTATTGAAACCCTGTTGGAGTTTCATACCCGCCCGCTTACGGTAATTTATGACCAAGGTAAGAAACTTGCGCCCAATTTATTGGGTCCTTCGGGTAGCGTTGGGATTCGTGTGGTTCGTGAGGCATTTTGTAGAATGATCATCGAACATTTCGGAAAACCGCTGGTAGCTTCCTCCGCTAATGTAAGCGGACTTCCTTTCCCTAGGAATTTCGGTGAAATCAGTTCCGACATTTTATCGGGCGTGGATTTCGTCGCGAGATACCGCCAATCCGAAAAAGACTTGAATGAACCTTCAGTAATCGTAAAATTACAGGAGGATGAGGAACTGTTATTCCTTAGGGAGTAGTTATTTTTGCTGACAGCATTCGCTTGAGTATGGCGTGATGCAACTTTTTTAGCAAAAAACATACTTCCATTTACGATCATGGTATTTGATATCAGGGAAGAAGAAAGGTTAATTTTCAGGCTAGTCGGCGAAACTGCAGCCGAGCTGGGGGTACCCGCCTACGTGGTTGGTGGATACGTAAGGGATAGATTGTTGGGACGAAAGTCCAAGGACATGGATATCGTTTGCGTGGGGGACGGGATTACTCTCGCCCAAAACATTGCCGCTAAGCTCCGTCCTTTACCCAAAGTAGTTGTTTACAAAAGATTCGGTACCGCTATGTTCCGCCACAGGGGCATGGAAGTCGAATTCGTGGGCGCTAGGAAGGAATCCTACCGACAGGATTCCAGAAAACCTATCGTGAATAACGGGACGCTTGAAGATGACCAAAACCGAAGGGATTTTACCATTAACGCTTTGGCGGTTTCCTTGAATGAAGGAAACTATGGTGAAATCGTGGATCCTTTTAACGGGATTTACCACTTGGAGGAAAAAACCATCAAGACGCCACTTGAACCCGGTAAGACGTTTTCAGACGATCCGCTTAGGATGATGCGTGCGGTTAGATTCGCCACGCAACTTAATTTCCGGATCGAGGATGAGACTTTTAAGGCATTATCCAAGTACAAAAACCGGATCAAAATCGTTTCAATGGAAAGAATTACGGGTGAATTGAATAAGATTATTCTTTCCCCTAGACCCTCTATTGGTTTTAAGATTCTTTTCAAAACAGGAATTCTCCAAATCATTTTTCCGGAGCTAGCCGCTTTACAAGGAGTGGATTACAAAGACGGGAAAGGGCATAAGGATAATTTCTACCACACCCTAGAGGTTCTTGACAATATTTGCCGGAATACGAATGATTTGTGGTTACGATGGGCTGCTATCATGCACGATATCGCTAAACCACCGACCAAACGTTACCATCCGAAGCAGGGTTGGACTTTTCACGGTCATGAGATGTTGGGGGCTAAGATGACCCCTAAGATTTTCAGGCGCTTGAAACTGCCCTTGGATCATAAGATGAAATTGGTTCAAAAGCTGGTTCGCTTGCACTTGCGTCCTATTTCCTTAACCAAGGAAAATATTACGGACTCCGCTATTCGTCGTTTGCTTTTTGATGCGGGTGATGATATCGATTCCTTAATGATGCTTTGCGAGGCGGATATTACCTCCAAGAATCCGGGTAAGGTAAAGCGTTACCTTGAAAACTACGAAATGGTGAGGGAAAAACTTGCCGAAGTAGAGGAAAAGGATAAGATCAGGAATTGGCAACCACCGGTTACAGGGGAAATGATCATGGAAACTTTTGGTATTTCCCCTTCACGCGAGGTAGGAATCATCAAAAATGCCATCCGTGAAGCTATTCTTGACGGTGAAATAGGGAATAATCACGATGATGCTTTTGCTTTTATGCTGAAGCAAGGGAAGGAAATCGGGTTAGAACCGAAAATTGATATTAAAAATTAATTCCCATGGGTAAATTCTTGGCTTTCTGTATCGGGATAGGACTATTGCTTGTTTCTTTTGAAGGAACTTGGAGGGATTTCGTATCATACGATGGCTCCTTCAAAATTACGGTTCCCGGACAAATGAAAGAAGTGGTGCATACCGTAAAAACCGGTATAGGAAGCCTAGAATACCATGTTTTTGCCTATCGTACGGAAGACGATGAAGCGGACAACCTGATGTACATGGTAAGTTACGTGGACTATCCATCAGGGACAATTCATCAAGATTCTACGGATTTGGTTGATGATTTTTTGGATGCAACCATGGAGGAAGCAGCACTTTCCGTAAATGGTGAGATAATTTATTCCTCCCCTATCCAAGAACAAGGATTTCCGGGTAGATTATGGCGTACGGATTTCGGAAACGGTGCGGGCGTAATTCGTACAAAGGCATTTATTTCAGGCAATCGATATTATTCAATACAAACGGCTTGCGATAAAAACAAAAGCTTGAACCATTCCACGGATCGATTCTTGAACTCCTTTACCCTTTTAAGTGAATCCGATAAAATGAAAATCAAGTCATTGGAATCAAACAATGGAGCGACCATTCCATTGACGCCATACGGAGATAATCATTCGAAAAGGGAAAAGGACGGCAGCAATAACGGCACCGACTCCGAAAAGTAGCATCTCCGTCTTCAAGAAGGTTTCCCACTGTAATTCCGCATCCAAGCTCTTGTTGCCGAAGTAGGTTCTTTTTTCTACGTCCGTCATATAATCCATGAACGTCTGGAAACCGGTAATGTACTCTACCATTTTAAATATCAAGGGTATACAAACAAAAGTAAGGGCGATTTTCAACCATTGAATTCTAGCCAAAAAGGTATGTTGTAATAAAAAAAGGTATCTGGTTACCGTAATAAATACTACGATGAAAAGGGTATTTTGAAAGGTAAAACCGTAGCCCGGGACTTGTGATTTCAAGGGGAAAATAACCGCAAAAACCACAACTGCCGTTAATGCCCACCAAAGGAGTTCCAGATTAAGTTTTGCTTTACTTTGATTTTCCATAACCGGTTTCGTTTAGAAGGGCAAAGGTGGGAATTGAATCTGAATATTCAAACGAATTCAATGGGTCGGGGTTCAAATTGTATTGTTTCAAAATAAGG
>JAHDDF010000676.1 GCA_020629475.1 Saprospiraceae bacterium | reverse complement strand
TTGCCAATCCTCCGTTCCGGAAAACATATAAAGGGTAAAGGAGATAAATTTGTCCAAGTTTACCAATATCAGCTCGGCGGTCAGGAGGTGCCCGTCCTCGTAGTCAATGGCGATGCAGTCCTCCCCGTCTTCCGGCAAGTCATCGCCTCCGCCGAAATCCTCCGGCGCGTCCGGCTCTCCCCATGCCGAGGCGGGATTGGCTCCCGGTTCGGGCGGGTTTTCCGTAGGGACGAAACGCTCCGCTTCGGAATCCGGCATTTCCACCTCAACGTCCAATTCCTCCAAGAAGGAGGAAACGCTTTTACTTCTTATTTCCATTATCGGGATTGGTTAGCATTTTTACGAAATCGACGAAAAGGAGGGATTGCAATACACGCAGGTTTATCTTTCCCGTTCCTTGCTCTTGGCTCGTAGCCGTAAAGGAAACCCTTACCTCGCCGTTCAGCTTATTGATGTGGATACCGATGGTTTCATCCTCCTTCATTTTCCTAGGAACGCCGTTTACCGTAACACCTTCCTTAAACCGCTTTTCCGTCGTTTCCAACATCTCCCCGAAAGCTTTGCCGTCGCCTATCATTTCCAAGACGGGCGACAATGCCCGCTCCTTGATTTTTCCGGTCAGCCTTGCTATGCTGAGTTTCCCCTTTGCCATCTTCCGATAATTTGATTCCGAATAAATGGATCGACGTTTTGCGCTTGGTGGTTTCCTCCCTTCGCTCCATGAGCCCCTCGTTTACCCAAACCGTTAAGGCGCGTCGGATCCTTTTCCTGAGATTTCCCTTTTCGTTTTCGTTCAGCTCCAAACCCTCGGACAATACCTCCGCGTACTCCGCGACGGTCAGGAAATCCCCTTCCGTCTTTACCGAGTAAAGGAGAACCTTGGTTTTTAAACCGTTCCCGTAAAGGGAATCCATATCCGTGGCAAGCTGAACCATTTACTAAAGGATTATAAAACAAATTTAAGTTTATTGATTATAATACGCAATTAATTTACTTTTGTGTAAACAATTAATTTCAATGTTTAGTAAATGCCAATTTATTGGAACCATAAAGAACTAAGTAAAGGAACCAAAGGGGAAACCTTTACCCTTACCCGTTTTCCGTTATTGGCAGGACTGGGAAAACCGCTTACGGTAACCTTCAAGGGAGGCGAAGGATTGAACCCGCAACAACTAAAGGCGCGGGTAATAAAATTCTTTCCGGTAAGCGGAAAAGTAAACGAGGAGCCCATCGACCTAAAGGGACAGGTAAACGATAAGCCGCCAAAAGTAAAGGAGCCCGTAAAGGAAAAGGAGGAGGAACTCGTAGACACCAGACCGCCATCGGGTGATTACCAAGGGGACGGATTCATCATCCAACAATGGAACGAGGTATTCCGGTTACCCCAAAGGAAAAGCGATATCATCCTTTACGAGAAAGAAGGCGTTTACGTCGCCATCAATAGCGAAAGCAATAAGATACACGCCGACAATTCGGTAAAATTCAAACAAGCCATGAAGGCATACAAGGAACAAGAGGATGACCAAGCAGCGGATTGACGAAGTCGTAAACACGGTAAAGGAATTTTATAACTCCTTCCTAAAGCTTGACAAAAGCGAAGTAAAGGAAGGGGAAACGGAATTGGC
>JAHDDF010000675.1 GCA_020629475.1 Saprospiraceae bacterium | reverse complement strand
AGCCAATGCTCGTATGATTTATATCCCTCGCGTTCTTTCTCGTACTCCCGTCTCAAGTAGTCGGGGATTTTATTCGGATTGATCATGATGCTTTTTTTATCGGGTCAGGTACGGTGATAAACATGGTTTCCGCTAGCCATACCCGGATTTTTTCAATGTATTCCCCGAACTCTACGGTGTTTAGATTCTTGGTGGATGCGGGTACCATTTCCACATCCCCTTCGAGATTGATAAGGATTTCCCGACGTGCCAAAAACTTGTCCTTGAAGAACTCGTGCATGTCGTTTATATCGAACTCATTCCCGTAGGAACGGAAGCCCTCCAAGGCGTACACGTACACCACCCCGAACAGGTATCCCGTTTGGCTCGTGGTCCGCTTTTTCACGAACTTGCGTACCGTTCCGGATATCTTCTTACCCTCCAGCTTTTTCAGCTTATTGAGGTAATAGGGATCCTCGATTACGAGCTCGCCATCGTGGACGTACCCTTCGAATTCGAGTGCTTTCATATCGCTTGCTTTTTGGGTAGTTTGACAACGGCAGGCTTGAAGGCTCCATAAGGGACAAGGGAAATGATATCCTCCCTTTGGAAAGTGCGGAGCTCGTAATCATCCTCCGCCATAGGGGAGGAGCTCTCGAAAAAGGTAACCGTGGTTTCCGTGAAGGAACCGAGTTGCCCGTGGAAGCCCTTGGGTCTTCTTTCCGTCTCGAAAGCGAAAATCGGATCGTGCATTACCTTGATGTAGACATCCTGGTTCGCTAATTCCTTAAGCCTGTCGTCGGTTATCATGCCGCTTCCTTTTTGGTGATTTTGTCGAGTGTATCGGTGATGTCCTTGATGGTGATTTCCCCTTTTTCGCGTTTGGTCGCTACCCATGTAGTTAGATCCATCGCATCTTCACCATGGTAGGAGGCTAAAGCGGTATCAAGCTCCACCGATTTACGGATGAAGTTGGTGTACCCCTCAATCATGGCGTCGTTGTACTTCTTCTCCTTGATTTTCCGCTCGATGGTATCGATGATGTGTTGACGATCACCTCCCTTATAGTTCTTCAGGAGACCTTTCAAGGCTTGGTGCTTCGCCTCGGTGTAAAGGGGAGCGGGCTTCTTTGCTGGTCCGGGTTTCTTTTCGGTTTTTGGCTTGCTACTTTGTTGGGTGTTTTTTCCGCTCGCACCATCGTCATCCGTATCGGCGGAAATTCCTAGTATTGCGGACAAGGTATATCGCTTTAAATAGGTAATTGCCGCCCCTAGCTGCTGTAGGTTATTGGTTCCCTTATTTCCTATCATGGATTGCAAGGGGGATTTTGAAACCCTGAACTGACCACTTGAATGAAGAATCGATGTGACCATTTCAGTGCCTGCTATATCTTGCGTGAAGAATAGATTGTGCTTCGCCAACAAAGGCGTAACGGATTCAATGAGGTCGTCAAGGAGCATATATGCACCGAACTGACCCTTGCCATTTTTGGGAATGGAGGGTACTTCTTTCTTGAATTCAGACATGGCTTTTGCCCATTCGCCTATTTCAGCGGTTTGCCATAAGTCTTCAGTGATTTTCAACAATTCCATTTCTATCGTATTTGAGATGTAAAGAGTAAAGCCATGTCTTGTTGCCATATCCTCATGT
>JAHDDF010000674.1 GCA_020629475.1 Saprospiraceae bacterium | reverse complement strand
TTTCCCATCCGCCGCCCAAGAAATTTTCCCGTTTATTCGACAAGGATTTTTACTCCTCCAAGAAACGGTAACCGACGCCACGCACACTCAAGAAAAACTTGGGATTCTTGGGATCGACTTCAAAATATTTTCGGAAAGCAAGAATAAAGTTATCGATGGTTCTCGTTGAGGGGTAAACATCATAGCCCCAAACCGCTTGCAGGATTTGCTGCCGGCTCACTACTTCGCCCTTACGTTCCACAAGAAGTTTAAGCAGCATCGCCTCTTTCTTTGTCAATTGGAAATCCCCTTGTTTCGCCGTAGCCTCAAAAGTGGAAAAATTAACGCGATTGCCGCCGAAGCTGTATTCGTTCAATTCGTTTACCGGCGTCTTTTTACTTCGCTTAATAAGATTAGCGACCCGTAATTGAAGCTCCTCCAAGTTGAAGGGCTTGGTCAGGTAGTCATCCGCGCCACGCTTCAAGCCCTTGATTCTATCCGCGGGTGAATCCTTCGCCGTAAGGAAGATGATGGGGACTTCCGTATTTTTCAAACGGACTTGTTCGCAAACGGCGAAACCATCGGTTTCGGGAAGCATGACATCAAGGATGAGCAAATCAAAATGCTGTTCCTCGGTAAAACGCACGGCATCCGGGCCGTTATCCGCTTCGACTACCTCGTAGCCGTCCATTTCCAAATTCAATCGGACAATGTCCCTGATATGTTCTTCGTCTTCGACGAGTAAAATTCTCATTCGTTTTGTTTTGGTAAAACCAATGTAAAAATAGAACCCGATGGTGAATTATCCGAAACGGATATCCGGCCACCATGTGCCTCGGCTATTCTTTTCACGATATATAACCCTAATCCGGTCCCCTTAGTTTTACGGGTGTCCTCATCACCCATCCTGTAAAACTTTTGGAATACTTTTTCCCTTTCGGATTTAGGGATGCCGATACCTTCGTCTGAAATAACGATGGTATCTGATTTTTCATTCGAGGAATGGCTTATCGTTATGTTGGCTTTTCCTTGGCTATACTTTACCCCGTTTTCCATGAGGTTCAACAATAAAGATGTGATTCCTGCCTTATCGGCGAATACTTCCGAATCCTCCTTGATATCATGTTTGATTTCCGGTTTTCCTTTTCCTGTTTTTACCTTCTTTACCAAATAATTCACCAAGGGGAATAATTCAATTTTTTCAGGGTGAATTTCAAATCCGGATTCCATTCTAGCGGCTAGAAGGAGGTTTCCTACCAAATCCTCCAAGCGTTCGGTTTCCTTGATGCCGTTATCCGAGAACTTCATGACCTTTTCCCTTTCCAAATCACGTTTCAGAAAGGTTTGAAGGATTAATTTTATGGATGCCAAGGGGCTTTTTAACTCGTGCGTGATGGAAAGGAGGAAGTTTCGGCTTTGTCTTGCTGCCTCTGTTTGCCTACGGTATCCGCTATTGATAAACCAAATACCAAGGATAAGGCTTATCGCCAATACGCCTGCCTCGCCAAGGATCATGATTTCCTGCTTATCGTATTCCTCCTTCAAGGAGATATACCTAGGATGGCTTTCGAATAAATCAGGGTTTATGCGTTCTGCCGCTAGCCCAATCTTTATTAGTTCCGCCTTGGCATTAAATGCATCCTTATTCTTG
>JAHDDF010000145.1 GCA_020629475.1 Saprospiraceae bacterium | reverse complement strand
AACCTAAAACCTATTTCGGCTGGACTAGCTTACCGTTTTTAATAAATTGGAAAACCCCGTTTTCGAGGGTAATGTAATCATTGGGACCATTCATTAAATGAATACGTATTTCGTAATTTAAGGAGCGTTTCTTCTCCGTATTCGCGTATTTTAAATTCAAGGCATTTCCATCGAATGTGAAAACTTTACCTTGTAATTTTTTCTCTTGGAATTTTGGATTCATTTCCTCAAACACCAAGGTTTTTTCATTGTCAAGATCATAAACCTCAAGAATGAAATTCTTGTCTAAAATTAGTCTATGATCCCCCGGGTGGAAAAGTGAAAAATCAATGTACGTATATTTCCAAACCCGGCTATTTAAAGTAATCCGGGTTCGTTTTCTTGATTTTGGATTATCGAATTGTTTTAAAACTATTTTGTCAAAATTTACTTGGGTATTCTCGGAAATATCCGTTAGCTCGGACATCCTGATTCTATTTCTTTCCTCGTCGGTTTTTATGTCCTCGATTTTCTTGGCGTCATCCTTTAAGTCCTCCTTCTTGGTTTCAAGGGTAGTGATACGCGCGGCAAGGCTTTTCTTTTCTTTTTCAAGGTCGTCAATCGCCTTTTGATCCAAGGACCTTTTACGATATAATGTAGAGATTTCCTTTTTGCGATCCTCCAATTTTTGGGTCAATCGTTTGATCTCTTTACGGACGCCGTAAATTTCCTCTTTTTTCGCTGTTAACTCCTTTTCTAAAGCGGCAATCCTCCTGTTCAGGACAATAATGCTATCCTTGAGAATTTCATTTTGGTGGGTTAATCCGGCAACCTTTTCCTTTTGAAGGGAAAGATCATCGGTTAATTCGGTTACATCATTTTCCCGTTCCTCCAAGGAGGTTTTTAACTCCTTATTGGTGTTCATCTGGAAAACGGCAAAAGTCCCGATTCCTAACAATAAAATTGCTATGATCACGGCAACGGCACTTGATCTCATCTCTTCCTTGTTTCAGTTTCTAGTTTAATTGCCATCAAATATTAGCAAATAACTTAATGCAAAGCAAATCAAAAAGTGTATTTGATTCACGAAGTTTTAGGGAGTAACACCCAATGCTTTGGTTTTCATGCTTTAGAGCATCAAAGATTCGTTCGGGTTCGGTGCCGGTTTTTTTATTCTTGTTCCAACATTTGCAACAAATGTGATGCCAATTCATATGTTTTTTATTGATATGAAGGCTTTAATGCAAAATATGCCGTATTTTTCGCCGTCGGATAAAACAAACTAATACACATGACGGTACCAGAAAAGATTGATGCACTAAGGGCGGAAATGAGGGAGCAAGGATTCCAAGCCTACATCATTCCTCCTAGCGATCCCCACCAGAGTGAATACGTAGCCGATAGATGGAAATGCAGGGAGTGGTTGACCGGATTTACGGGTTCCGCCGGGATTGCCGTAGTTACTTTGGAGGAAGCTGCCCTTTGGACGGATTCCAGGTATTTTCTTCAAGGAACGGAACAACTGGAAGGAACCGGAATCCAACTCATGAAAATGGGAATGCCGGGAACTCCATCCATAGAGGATTGGGTAATCGCTAAATTAAAAAAGGAAACCGTACCGGTCGTAGGTTGTTACGGAGGGTATTTTGCAATGAGCGAGATACGTAAAATGACGGGAAAGTTTAACCAAGCAGGACAATTTTTGAATTATCATTTTGACCTGATTAATAAAGTATGGTTAGACCGGGATGAACTTCCTACCGAAAAGGCATTTGAGCACGATTTAAAGTTCGCGGTTTCCTCAAGGAAGGAAAAATTGGATGCGGTCCGTTCGGGAATGGGCGATGCGGATGGTCATTTGATTACAACATTGGATGATATCGCATGGATATTTAATCTCAGGGGGCGTGATGTTGAATGTAATCCCGTGGCGATTGCCTATGCGTTGGTTGAAAGGGAGCGGGCCTACCTCTTTATCGACCCCGTTAAAGTAGATTCAAGCTTGAAAACCTCCTTGGAAAAGGATAATATTTTCATTAAGCCTTACGATGAAATGATATTTACCCTCAAGGCATTAACGGAGGGGTATAAAATATTAATGGACCCTTCTAAGGCAAATGCCATTATCTATGAGGATGTCCCCGTTCACTGTGACGTAATTGAAGGAAAAACCGTTTCTACCGCCCTGAAGGCGATAAAGAGTAACGGAGAAGTAGACCATATCCGGAATGCGATGCGGAAGGACGCGGTCGCCTTGTTACGATTGTTTAGATGGCTGGAGGATGAGCTGGATAAAAGGGAAGTCCCCGAAGCGGAAGTAGCGGATGTATTAGCCACTTTTAGAAGCAAGCAGGAGGGATATTACGGTGAGAGTTTCCCCGCCATTGTAGGATACGCCGGGAATGGTGCCATCGTACACTATCGACCAATGCCTGAAACCTGCGCTAATTTGAAAAAAGAAGGCATACTGCTCTTGGATTCAGGCGGTCAGTATTTAGATGGTACTACGGATATTACAAGAACGGTAGCTCTAGGAAAACCCTCCCAAAAACAGAAGGAACATTATACCTTGGTATTAAAAGGGCATATTTGCTTGGCAACGGCTACTTTCCCCGAAGGAACCACAGGAATGCAACTGGATACCCTTACCCGACAATTCCTCTGGGGAAGCGGTCTAAATTTCGGGCACGGTACGGGACACGGTGTGGGTTATTTCCTTAACGTGCATGAAGGGCCACAAGGAATCGGGCCTAACCCTAATGCTAGGTACTTGGGAAAGATTTACGAAGGAATGTTTAATTCGAATGAACCCGGGCTTTACATTACGGATGAGTACGGGATAAGAATTGAAAATCTCGTACTTGCCGTTAATGCCGGGGATAATGGCTTCGGGAAATTCCTGAAAATGGAAACCCTAACTCTTTTCCCCATTGATTTGGAACTGGTTGAACCAACACTTTTAACCATTAAGGAAAAAATTTGGCTTAACGAGTATCACGAAAAGGTATGGCAAGAGGTTTCCCCTCTTTTGGAGGATAAGGATGAACGGAACTGGTTAAGGGCAAAATGCCGCAAATTATAGGAACATGAAAATTGCAGTATTCCCGGGATCCTTCGATCCCATTACCAGAGGACATGAGGAGCTCGTTTTACGGGCGGTTGAAATTTTTGATAAGGTTATTGTCGCTATCGGTATCAATTCACAGAAAAAGTACATGTTTAACCTGCAGGAAAGGCTTTCCATGTTGGAGGATGTGTTTGCTGATTTCCCTATGGTAGAGGTAACTTCTTATGAAGGCTTGACCGTTGATTTTTGTAAAAAAAATCAATCCCGATTTTTGGTAAGAGGTATCCGTAACGCGACCGATTTCGATTACGAGAGTACCATTGCCTACTTGAATGCTGAAATGGGGGATGGGCTTCAAACCGTGTTTTTGGTTTGCCGCCCTGAATTCTCCCATTTTTCCTCTACAATCGTTAGGGAGATAATAAAAGGAGGTGGAGACCCCTCCAAGTTTTTACCGGAAGGCTTGAATTTGGACTAGCCGACATTCCAAAATGTTCTTCCGTTTTGAAACAAACGATTATTACCCCGGATGAGGCATAAAAATAGAGCCCGTCAAACTTTAGGTACTTCCGATTATTATCGGAAAGGGAACCAAATGCAAGGGCAAAAGAACCATTTCCATACCCTAGGATATTTTTGAGATGGCCTCTAATTCAACCCGTCGGATTATATTGGATAAAATCATGTTATAAGTCCGCCGGGTTTAATTACCTTTGCGCCATTAAACCAGCTTACTTCCGGTGGACGATCCGGACTGATGGTCCTTTCGTCCTTCCAAAAACCGAATTGACATGTCAGACGCCATTTTTCAAGTTCCCTATCCCGTGAACGAACCGGTACTTTCCTACGCACCGGGCAGCCCTGAAAGAAAAGAATTACAAGCGGCACTAAAGGACCTAAAGTCCAAGCAGGTTGATATCCCCATGTATATTGGTGCTGAAAAAGTGTATACGGACGAGAAAGTAGCGATGCACCCCCCTCATGAAATCGGTCATGTTCTGGGGCATTACTCCAAAGGATCCTCCAAACACGTAAAACAAGCCGTGGATGCGGCATTGGCGGCCAAACCCGCTTGGGAGGCAATGCCTTGGCAAGAACGAGCCGCCATTTTCCTTCGTGCCGCTGATTTGTTGGCGGGCCCATTTAGGGCAAAAATGAACGCGGCTACCATGCTTGGGCAATCCAAGAATGCTTTCCAAGCGGAAATTGATGCCGTTTGTGAATTGGCGGATTTCTTCCGGTTCAACGTGGCGTTTATGACGGAGCTCTATGCCCAGCAACCCATCTCCGCTCCCGGCATTTGGAATCGTATGGAATATCGTCCCTTGGAAGGTTTCATTTTTGCCATCACGCCCTTCAACTTTACGTCTATTTGCGCCAATCTTTGTGCCGCTCCGGCTATGCTAGGGAATACCGTAGTATGGAAACCGGCGGAAACGCAAATTTATTCCGCACAAGTCATAATGGAATTGTTCGAGGCGGCGGGATTGCCCAAAGGCGTTATTAACTTAATATATACGGACGGACCCGTAGCGGGTGACGTAATTTTTGAGCACAAGGATTTTGCGGGATTGCATTTCACGGGCTCAACGGGTGTTTTCCAATACCTTTGGAAAGTAATCGGTTCCAATATCGATAAGTACGTTTCTTATCCTAGAGTGGTAGGGGAAACGGGAGGTAAGGATTTTGTGGTAGCGCATAAAAGTGCCTTACCCCAAGAACTTGCCGTTGCTTTGGCGAGAGGTGCATTTGAATACCAAGGGCAAAAGTGTTCCGCAGCTTCCAGGGCTTATGTTCCTGAAGGGATTTGGGGAGAAGTTTCGGCAAAACTGAAAGCCGATGTTGAGTCCTTTAACATGGGCTCCGTGGAGGATTTCTCCAATTTCGTGAATGCCGTAATCGATGAGCGCGCATTCGATAAAATTTCAAATTATATCGCTGATGCGAAAAAGGATCCTGATTGCGAAATTTTAGTTGGGGGAGGCTACGATAAATCAGAAGGGTATTTTATTGAACCTACCGTTATCGTCAGCAAGAATCCGAGGAGCACGACCATGTGCGAAGAAATTTTTGGCCCTGTTCTTACAATCCACGTTTACCCGGATGATCAATATGAGGAGATTTTGGATGTGGTTGATACAACCTCTCCTTACGCATTGACAGGTGCGGTTTTCGCCCAGGATCGTGCTGCCGTTGAAATAGCGAACAACAAGCTTCGTCATTCGGCAGGAAACTATTATATCAATGATAAACCTACGGGTGCCGTAGTCGGACAACAACCCTTCGGGGGAGGTCGTAAGTCAGGGACCAATGATAAGGCGGGGTCTATCCTAAACTTGATTCGTTGGGTTTCCCCACGCACCATGAAGGAGAATTTTGTCCCGCCAAAGGACTATAGGTACCCTTTCCTTGGTGAATAAACTACAAACCATTTAATGAATAGCTTATTCATGTTTCTTTGAAATCACGTGAAAAGGCTTTTCTTTGTAATAGACAAAAGGTCTGACCACAAAACGAAATGCTAAGTAGAAGAAATATCCGGATCAAAGTCATGCATTTGCTTTACGCAAAACGCGTGGATAGCGCCCTGTCGTACAATGACCTTAAAAAAAGGTATTGGAAAGGGGTGGATCAAACTTATGATTCCTATTTATTCACCTTGTGGTTGCTGGTGAAAACTTGCGAGATATCCAAAAAGGATGAATCCAAAAGGAAATCGAAATATCTGCCCTCCGAAGAGGACATGCAATTCTCCGCAAAGCTATACACCAATGATTGTGTTCAGTCCATCGTAAAAAATGTAGACTTTCAAAAACTCCTGAAATCCAGGACCATTCCGGCAAGGATTGATAGTGATTTGTCTGCCGTTTTTTATAATGATTTCGCTAAATCGGACGAGTACAAGAAATACGTTTCCGGTGAGGACGAGAATGCCAACCATATACAAGCACTTTTGGACTTGTATAAAATGTGTACCGGCAAGGAATCATACGAGGATTATATCGAGGAGAAATTTGATAATTATATCCACGATAGATCTTTGGTTCTTGGCGCGATTAAAAAAACCATTAAGGGGCTTCCTGCTGAGTTGGACTTCCACAAGGAGTATTATCCCGGGAAGGAGACCACGGAAGAATTCGGGGAAGATCTTTTGTATAAATGCAATCACTTTGAGGAGGATTTGATGGGAATCATTTCTCCTGCCCTAAAAAATTGGGACGCCAATAGGGTAGCCATAGTGGATCTTATCCTATTGAAGATGGCATTGTGCGAAATGTTGCACTTTCCCACCATACCCGTTAAGGTAACCATCAACGAATTTGTCGATATCTCGAAACTATATAGTACACCTAAAAGCAAGGACTTTATTAACGGAATACTGGACCGTTTAATGAAGAAATTGTCCAAGGACGGAAAAATATCCAAGGACGGAAGAGGTCTTTTGGATTGATCCCATTCCTTGAGTTATGCTTTTTTTTCGTAATATTCGACTTGGAATAACAATCATTAACCAAGATCATTAATAAATCAAGGTCAATTTTACTTTATCTAAAACCTGTATCAATATGAAGACACGTCTATTTATATGTGTTCTTGCCCTCATGCTGACAGTGAGCGCAGGCTACGCACAAGACGGAGGTACTCAGGGGATTACCTACAAATTCCTAGGAGTGGATACGCATTCTCCTTACGCATCAACCGATGATGCCGGAGCGCGTACCTACGAATTCGCTTTCGATGCCAGGGAGGCAGTCGATGTCATGCAAGCCGGTATTGAAATCGGTTATTTCTACGGTGTCAAGGACTGGTTGGTCGTTGGAGCACCATTCCGTGTAGGGCGTTTCCGCCAATTTTATGCGGATCGCGATCCGGTTATCGCGTATGAGAATCCCTTGTTTTTCCAGATGGACGCTCGATTAAACCTTCAGGCGCAATTTAAGGATCAGCAGAGAGTTGTTCCTTATATCACCACGGGTTTAGGTGCAACCAAAATCGAGGACAGGGAAATGGATATGCAAGTTCCTTTGGGAGCGGGTATTAATTTCCGTCTTGCCAGCAATTTCTACTTGCAGGTGCAAACGGAGTATCGTTGGTCCTTCGACGAAATCCGTGATAAGGATATCCTTTCCTTCACGAATAATATGCAACACAGCGCAGGATTCCTATTCCAATTGGGTGACGCTCCTGCTAAGCCAACTCCACCACCACCGCCACCACCACCGGTTGAGGAACCAAAAGATATGGATGGCGACGGTATCATCGACGCTGATGATTCTTGTCCTGAAGTAGCGGGTCTTGCCAAATTCGGCGGTTGTCCTGATACGGATGGTGATGATATCCAAGATTCCGAGGACGATTGTCCTGAAGTAGCGGGTCTTGCGGCATTCAAAGGATGTCCGGATTCCGATAATGACGGTATTGCCGACAAGGAGGACGATTGCCCGAATGAGGCGGGTCCTGCAGCCAATAAGGGTTGCCCCATCGTAGTAAAAGACCGTGATAATGACGGTGTTCCTGATGATGCGGATGCTTGTCCGGATACACCGGGTCTAGAGAAGTTCGCGGGATGTCCGGATACTGATGGTGACGGTGTACCCAACAAGGACGATAAGTGTCCTTCCACTCCGGGTTCCGCTGCATTCAACGGTTGTCCTGATACGGACGGCGACGGTGTAGAAGATGCTAAAGATAAGTGTCCTACCACTCCGGGTCTTGTTTCCAACCAAGGTTGTCCTAAGGTAGAACAAGCGGATGAGGAAAAGATCAAATTCGCTACGAAAGGCGTAGAGTTCGAAACGGCTTCCGCTACTATCCGTACTAGGTCTTATCCTGTATTGGATGAGTTGGTAAACGTAATGAATAAGTATCCTAACTATAGCATGTCTATTTCAGGTCATACGGATAACGTAGGTGCGGAAGCATCTAACCAAGCTTTGTCCGAGAAGCGCGCGAAGGCTTGTTATGATTACCTAATTAGCAAAGGCGTAAGCCCATCCCGTTTATCCTATGCAGGATACGGTGAGTCCCGTCCGATTGCCGATAACGGTAGCAAGGAAGGACGTCAGAAAAACCGTCGTGTTGAATTCAACATCTTCCTGAAGTAATTCAAGACGGTAATATATCCATGAGGGGCGGCGGAAATTGTTTCCGCCGCCCTTCTGTTTTTGCCTATTGATCCTTATCTTTGCGCAACAATTTAAAAATACGATTTGAAGGATATGAAAAAGCTACTTTTTTTATTTGTACCCTGTATGGTATTCCTTTTCTCTTGTGCTACCGATAGTGCTTCAGGTTCCGAGCAAAGCCCGGATGAGGTGGCTTCCCAGCCTGCGGTTGATTTAAAGGCAAAAACGGATGAGGTAAAGAAAGAACCCGTTAACGCTATCCCGGATGATACCGTGAACGTAGCGAGAATCGCTTTCAACGAGGAGTCCTATAACTTCGGAACCATTGATGAAGGTGAAACCGTTGAGCACGTTTTCAAATTCAAGAATACCGGTAAGGAGCCTTTGGTTATCTCTAACGCAAGAGGTAGCTGTGGTTGTACCGTACCTGAGTGGCCCAAGGAGCCTATCGCCGTTGGGGAAACCGGGGAAATGAAGGTTCGCTTTAATTCCAAGGGGAAAAAGAACAAGCAAAAGAAAACGGTTACCGTTACGGCTAACACTTGGCCTACCCAAACCCGTATCTTTATTGAAGGACAGGTTACTCCTGCTCCCGTTGAGGAGGCTGCTGCCGGCGGTAAGTAATCCATTTTCAAAAGCATAGATTTCTCGATATGAATTCCGATTGGTTGGTTTTGCTGCAGTCCCAAGGCGGGGGAAGTTTTTTCGGTCCCCAAACAATTGTTTTGGTCGCCATGTTCGCCGTTATTTGGTTGTTCATGATTCGCCCTCAACAAAAGAAGGCAAAACAGCAGGGAGAATTTCTCGATGAACTTTCCAAAGGTCAAGAAGTAGTAACTTCAGGAGGAATGGTCGGAAAGATTTCCAAAATTGACGGGAGCATCGTTACTTTAGCATTGGATCCCAACGGTAAAACCCTGGCAAGGGTTACCAAAGGGTCCATTTCCAAGGAAATGACCGATGCACTTGCTGCCGCTAATGGAAAATCAGAAGAATAATACCGGGAAGATAATTAGCTTTTTAAGCACCGACAGGGCAATACTGATCATTTCGATCGGTATTGCCCTTGTCTTTTGGTGGCTGACCAAAATGTCCAAAGTATATACTACTTTTCGTAGTGTGGGCATCGAATATCAACTCCCTGAGGGAAAGGTTTTTGCGGAAACGCCTAGGACATCCTTTTTGGCGGAGGTGGAATCTTCGGGTTGGAACTTGTTCTATTCGTATTTGGGAAGTGGCTTACCGCCGATAGAGTTCATCTTAAATGGCAATGAATTCCAAGAAATCTATTCCGGTCAACTGATCAATAGCCTCAATGCCAAGGTCGGTAAGCAATACGAAATCAAGAGCGTGGATACGGATAGGATTTCGATTCGTTTGGATAATTCTACTTCGGTAAAAGTGCCTGTCCGTATTTCAGGTGCCTTTCAAGCAGCGGAGGGATATATGCAAACCGGTAAACCCCGCTTGTTCCCGGATTCCATCATTGTTATTGGACCTACCTTGGAAGTATCCCAAATCAAGGAATGGAGAACCAACTTTATTGATGCCCAAACCCAAAAGGAGGGTTTTGAAGAAGAGGTTGAGTTAAGACGCCCTTCAAACCAAGAAATCCGCTTGGTGCCGGAAACCATCCAATGTATTTGGAATGTGGAAAGAGCCACGGAGGGTAGTGTCGTTGTTCCCATTGAAATCGAGAATGCACCGGATTCCGTTTCCGTTTTTCCTCCTAAGGCATTCGTAACCTATCGTGCACCCCTAAGCATTTACCAAAAAATAGATTCCGACGATTTTAAAATCGTAAGGGATTTTAGCAGCTTAAATTCCGGTGACGGCAAGAATACCGCCGCCATTGAATTGTCCAAATCCCCTGACAATGTAAGGGTGATAGATTTGAACCCGCCTACCTTTGAGTATTATATCGTGAAGACGGATACGATTTCCGGGGAGTGAGGATCTAGGGGAACAAATTTAATGCCTTTATACGATAGTTCCCTACCAGGCATTCAGCCACAAACCGAATCAGTCCGAATTTCAAGTAAACAA
>JAHDDF010000673.1 GCA_020629475.1 Saprospiraceae bacterium | reverse complement strand
CCCAAGGGCGCGGCTATCCGTTCCCGCTTGGAAAACTTCTTGAAAGAGGAGCAATTGAAGCGTGGTTACGTTCCCGTTATCACACCGCATCTTGGTAAGAAGGAGCTATATGAAACTTCCGGACACTGGGACAAATACGGTGAGGATAGTTTCCAGCCTATTCATACACCAAGGGAAGGAGAGCTTTTCCTTTTGAAGCCGATGAACTGCCCGCATCACTGTGAGGTATTCGGTCATAGACCACGTTCATACAAGGAACTACCTGTCCGTATCGCGGAATTCGGTACCGTATATAGGTATGAGCAGAGTGGTGAGTTACATGGCTTGACTCGTGTACGCGGGTTTACCCAAGATGATGCCCACTTATTCTGTATGCCTGAGCAATTGAAGGAGGAATTCCTGGGCGTGCTTGATTTGACCATGCACGTTTTGAAGAAATTGGGCTTTGATAATTTTACGGCTCAAATTTCCCTACGTGATCCCGAGAACAAGGAGAAGTACATCGGTTCCGACGAAGTTTGGGAGCAAGCGGAAAGCGCCATTATTGAAGCTACCCAAGAGATAGGAATGGATACGGTTACCGCTTATGGCGAAGCCGCTTTCTACGGTCCTAAATTGGACTTTATGATCAAGGATGCCCTTGGACGTTCTTGGCAGTTGGGTACCATCCAGGTGGATTATAACTTACCTAATCGTTTTGAATTAGAATATATCGGTGCGGATAACCAACCGCACCGTCCGGTAATGATTCACCGTGCGCCTTTCGGTTCCATGGAACGATTTATCGGGGTATTGACGGAGCATTGCGCGGGTAAATTCCCCTTGTGGTTATTACCGGAGCAATTTGCGGTTCTACCGATTAGTGATAGATTCAACGATTACGCGGAGGACATACGCTTGAAGCTTGCCGGTTATGATATCCAAGGATTCGTGGATGGAAGGAGCGAGAAGATCGGTCGTAAAATCCGTGATGCCGAAGTAAAGAAAATTCCTTTGATGCTCATCGTAGGTGAGAAAGAAATGGAAGAAGGCAAAGTTTCCGTTCGCCGCCAAGGCGAAGGAGATAAGGGTAGCATGACGCTTGAGGAGTTTGCCGCTTATTTTAGGGAGCTGTTGGAGGAATAAGCTTAGTCACCCCCTCGCTGCTAGCGAGGGGGTGACTTGTTTTAAGCCAAAGCCTTAAACGAAAACCGCACCGCCAAGGGTACTACCGCTTGGAAGCGGGACATGGGTTGGTTTTCTAAATCCGTTAAGTCCTTGTTTGGTGTGGTTGTTTCTTCATATTCCTCCGGAACGGGATGGATACATCTACTTAGGATATTAACCTCTTCCCTATCAGGGTTACCATAGCTTCCAAGGAACTCTCCAAGCGTTTGATGCGATGGTGCTTTCTCCACTCTTTCCAAAAACTCAGGGGCGAATTCCTCAAAACGGGTAATGACCGCAAGCATAAATAATACATTGTAGTAGGGGTTCTCCTCTTGGTGTAAATCCGTAAGCCAACGACCATTGGATTTTATGAGATTGGCAATATTCACGAAACGCTTCAAGGTTCTTGGTGAATCACCGGCGATGGGTGCCAGTGCTTTTACGAATTCCTTTTGGGCAGGGGAAAGATCCTTCGCTTCCTCC
>JAHDDF010000144.1 GCA_020629475.1 Saprospiraceae bacterium | reverse complement strand
TTCTTTCCCCTACTAAAAAATCCAAAGTGAAAAATCCATCCCGGCTCTTGACCCTATCCTTTCTATTCTTTGCTACGTGGTCAAGTGCCCAGGATTTACCCTTTGCGGACGTACACGGTCATGTTTGCTTAAAATCCTTTCATTCCGAGTATCGGACGGATGATTGTAATTGGGTAAAAATCCACCATGATTGTTCAGGTGAAAACGTGGCACATTGGATGACCGACGCCGCCCAGGAAGTACCCAAATATTCCCAAGCCAACTTGGAGGCTTACGCCAAAGGGAACGTACGGGTTATTGGATGGTCCATGGCACCCTTGGAAGTACAATACAAACATCTCCGGATTTTAAACGCGAAAAAGAAGGGTGTTGAAACCACGGATTGCCTAGCGGGAATTAAATTCGGGCGGTTTCATTATTATGGAAAGCAGGATATTGATTACTTCCCGGTCATCGTGGAAAATATCAGGCACATTGAAAGAGGGGCAAACCTTGAACATGACGTGGAGGGTAAACCTTGGACGTATGAGGTAGTGAAATCGGGAAAACATTTGGAGGAAATTCTTGAAAAGGAGAATACCATCGCTGCCGTTTTGAACATAGAGGGCGGTAATATTCTAGGGCGTTCCTTGGTTTTTGACGATCCTTCCGGGGAACCGTTTTATCGAGAAATGGTTCTTGAGAATTTATTACGATTAAAAGGATGCCTACCATTTGACGGAAACGGGGAAGAGTCCTTGAACTCACCCATTTTTTCGATGGGGATCAATCACTTTTTTTACAATGGGTTAGGCGGTCAAGCGGAGCCCTTTACGCCTTTACAGCGATTTGTTTTTAAGGCAGGAAAAGGAACGGGAGATCCCATAACGCCCCTAGGGAAAGAGGTCATACGAATGATGGTGGATAACTCGAAAGGAAGGGTCATTATCCCGGACGTAAAACACATGAGTCTACTTTCCCGCCAATGGTATTATGATTTTCTCCAAGAAGAAAAAAAGATGGATGTTCCCGTCTTTTTTAGCCATGCCGCAATCACGGGTTGCGGGGATGATGATCCTGTTTTCTTAAAGAAGGATAATCCGGGAAAAAATAAAGGTTCGGTTTATAATAAAATGAGAATTAACCTTTCCGATCAGGATATAGATATGGTACACCGGACTGATGGCTTAATCGGTTTAATTATGGATAAGTACCGTTTGATTGGAGGGGTAGTAGCGGAACAAATCAAAAGTAGCCCTGAGAATTCTGAGGAAAGAAAGGAGCTTTACTTGAAAAGTCTGGCTTTGAATATCCTTTATATCGTAGAAAAGGGAGAAGGTGAAAATGCTTGGAAAAGGGTTTGTTTGGGTTCCGATTTTGACGGTGCCATCAATGCTTTTGAAATGTATGATACCGGGGAAACCTTTCCTCAGTTAAGAATGGATTTAATCGCATTATTAGAACAGCCCGACTTAGATGTTTTCGGTGTTTTTAATGCTGATGACGTGAAAAAAATACTAGGAAAATATTCCGCCACGGAAGCCATGAATATGGTCTTTTCAAGCAATGCCATTGACTTTTATATTCGGCATTTTCCGGAGTAGTACGCATTATTTTAGGCTCAATTAGGTAAATCCGTTGCTGGATTTTCAACTAGATGCTCCTCTAAAATATTGTTATTCAGACGTTAGACGCTAGATGTTAGACATTAGACGGTTGTTTACTAAAGTAACAAAACGGAGTCTAACGTCTAACGTCAAATATCTAAGGTCTTGATTTTTAGCTGAATGAATTAAATTGAGTTAGCAACCCAATTGCCTATCAGAGCTTTATTTTAACTCAAAATCCAATACAATCCCATTCCCAAAAAACTACCGATAGCCAAGCCGGCTACACCCATCGCCATGCCGGGAACCAGAACCTTACGGTTACCCATTACGGATACGACTTGCCCGATAAAAACGGGACCGAAAATACATGCGGTGGAGGTAATCAAAGCGGTATCCGCGTCCACCTTAAATATGCGACAAAGAATCAGGTGTAATATCACTGAGACGAATAATACGAAAGCCGTAAAACCAAGAACCAACATTCCCGCTTCGGCTAGTTTCGCGAAATCCGACATTAAACCTAGCGCCAAGGAGAAAACCAGTAGGAGGTAATCTCCCGTTTCGTAGGCGCCTTTGATTTTTCCGGCAAAAGGAAGAAAGGAAACAATGATTCCGAATATCGTTGCACCAATGACGAACAATCCATCGTGAATTCCACCGATGACTACATAACTGAATCCCGCCGCCAACGCCGCACAAAGGATAGCTAAGCCAATGGAAACAAGAATATCTTTTATCCCAAACGATTCCTTTTTTTGTTCGATGGGTTCTTTTAATTCTTCCTGGGCACTAGCGGGTAATAGGAATCGATAAACTTTGGGACCTATGGTAGTCAGAAAAATGAAGAAAATCCCACTCATTAATATATCCGCGATATTCATCACCCCGAAAAGAGTAGCATCAGCTCCGATGGCTTGTTTTATTGCCGCCATATTGGGTGTTCCCCCTGAATAAACCCCGGCAAGCATCGCTGACATTTCAGGGATATTATCCGATTTTCCTTCAAAAAGAAACGCACCTAAAACACATACCCCGCAAACCACAAGAATCGCACTAGCAAAGGAAACCAAGGTATTTCTTCCGCTTCGTATCAATGATCCGAAATCGGAAGTCATCATAATCAAGGGCAGCGCCAAGGCGATACTTATTTGGGACGTGATATTTACCCCTTCATGGTCCAACCCATTTTCCGGCAGCATTTGAAATAACAACAAGCCCAAACCATAACAAAGGATTACGGGGCTCAGTATCTTTTCCAATCGAGTTGCCTTAGAGACATACACCAATCCCCAAGGAATCAAGAAAAGAACCAAGACCTGTAAAGCGGTTGCCATTGTTGTGTTTTATCTATTTTAAAACCATTAAGGGAGTTAAGAAAGTTAAGGAGACTTCATTAAACTTCATTTCTTCATGGTTCAAAAAATCACCTAAACAATCCATTCACGAATTCCCTCAAAATCATATCCCGTTTAGCCGGTGAAACCGCATCCAAAATACGATTCACCATGGTCAAATCAGAAGGAGCTTCACCATCACCCACACCAAGAACCGTTTTGAGTTGTTGAACCATTTCCGGCGTTATTCCCTCAAGCATTTCGGCAGGGAAGGGCAGCGCATCATTGGGTGGATTATCCAATAAGTCTTGAACGACTTTTCCTAAATCCTCAATAAAGGCATCAATATGCGGCACGTTCGCACGGTTGATGGACAAGTGGATATTGGTAGGGGATATACCGGCTTTGAATTGTAATTGGATATACCAACCCATATCATTCATCCGCTTGGATAAGCTGAAAAGATCAACACCATCACCCGCGAAGGCCACCATATTCATGATCGGTTTTCCAAGCAAACGAATGCCTTTCATATTTTTTATGGCATCCACGACTTTGCCCTTCGCCGTTTCCGTTTCCTTTACGATTTCCTCAAAGCCCTTCGCCCCGATGAAATTCATATTCGCCCAGCACGCCGCTAGTGATCCCCCCGTTTTACTAGAAAGTACGGTAGGATTAACCACGGAATACCCCGACCAAGAGGAACAAGTATAAATCTGGTATTTTCTCAACTCCCGATCCTTGTACAAAATAGCGGAAGCACCTTTTGCGGTATATCCGTATTTGTGGAAATCCATGGAAATCGAGGTAACCCCGTCCACTGTAAAATCGAAGTTAGGAATATCAAAACCGGCTCTTTTGGCAAAAGGCAAATACATTCCTCCCACACAGGCATCCACATGACAAAGTACTCCTTTCTCCTTGGCTATTTTGGCAATGTCCTCCACGGGGTCAATAACACCATGCGCATAGGAAGGCGTAGAAGCAACTACCATTACCGTATTCTCGTCAATGGCATTCCTGTAGTCCTCCGGATTCGGGGTAAAGGTTTCCGCATCTACGGGTATAACCTTTGTTTCCAAGCATAAATAATGGCAAGCCTTAAAAAAAGCGGCATGCCCGGTTTCCGCTAGAACGATATTGGGCTGTTTGATATGAGGGTACATATCCCTTGCGTAGTCTCTTGCTGCCTTTACGGCAAGGATGATACTTTCCGTACCCCCAAAAGTGAAATTCCCGGCGGACTGTTCCGTCCCGCCAACCAATTGAAGTGCGGCATCAATGACTTCTTGTTCCATTTTTAATAAGGAGGAAAAAGCGGTGGGATCAAGACCGTTCTCGGTTAGGAACATCATATACGCCTTTTGGATAAGGGCGTATGCTTCGGGTTCAGGCTCATAAACGTATGCCATGACCCGACCGGATTTCCAAGGGATGTCGTTTTTCTTTAGTTGCTCTAAAAGTTGGATAACCTCAAAAGAGGAGGGGCGTTCTTGTTCAAAAAAGTTAGTCATTACGGAAGGAATTTATCGTACCGCAATGATAATGAAATTAAAAGCATGTTTAAAATTTAGGAATTAGTCCACTAGTGCCTTAATAGGAATGGTGAAATAAAAAGAGGTTCCGATATAAGGTTCCGATTCTACCCAAATTTTACCGTTGTGTTGTTCAACGATACGTTTACAAACGGCTAGACCGATTCCGGTTCCCTTGAACTTTTCGGAAGCATCCAATTGTTTGAACATCTCAAAAATGAGTTCCTTGTAATTCATGTTGAATCCCTTGCCGTTATCTTTTACCGTAAACTTAATAAAGTCTTTTTTATAGGATGTCGAGGAGATCTCAATAATGGGATCCTGATCTATTTGGCGAAATTTCAAGGCGTTTGAAATGAGATTTTGGAATAATTGGGTAAGGAGGGAACCGTTCCCGAAAACTCTAGGCATTTTACCGATTTTCACCTTGGCGTTTTCCGTCTCGATTTGCTTGGAAAGGTTCTGGATGGCATCCTCCACGCATTTACGGGATAAGATGGTGTTTAAAGAATAATCCTTCCTTCCGATTCTTGAATATTCTAAAATACCTTCTACTAAGGCGTACATTCTGTTAGTACTATTCTTAATATAGGAAAAATATTCCCTAGCGTCTTTGTCGCCTTCTAGGTGTTCCTTGAATTTACGCTCCAATAGTTGTGAAAAACTAGAGATGGACCGGATAGGTTCCTTTAGGTCATGCGACGTTATGTAAGCGAATTGCTCCAATGCCTTGTTTGAGGTAGCCAATTGTTCTTTTTGATCCCTTAATTCATCCGCCAATTGGATAAGACGATTTTCCCTTGCCCGTAGTTCCGTTACATCCCTGATGATACAGGTTGCCTCATTATTGGTCAGTGGCATTATCCGGCATTCGTACAAGCGGGACTCAGCGTCTTTGCCTATTGCTGAAACCGTTACGATTCCTGTTTCTTGGGACTCTATACTTACCTGAATGGCATTGAAAACCGTATCGGCATAATCCAATGGGAAAGCATGGATTATATTCATATTTTCTAGAGGACGATCAGGGATAAGCGCCTCAAAGCCTTCCCCGATTTTGGAGGAAATAAAATTCCCGTTCTTGTCTATTCGGAAAAATAAATCAGGAACGGTTTCAAAGAGGAGTGATAACTCCCTGCCTTGATTGTAAAGCTCTTGCCTTAATGCGTTATCATGGGTAATATCCCTGATTACGGCTACCACTTCCCCTTCATAGGCAGGCATTAGACGTGCTTCGTAAATCTGGGAACCTAAACTATTTTCAACCTTATAGTCAATGGTTCTTGGTTTTCCTGATTTTTGGATATTCCGGATAACCTCCATGGAGATCCCTATTTGATTGGGCGGGAGGATGGAGGAAACGTTATTGTTAATTAATCTTTCCGGTTTTACCTTCGGGCCATTGGGGCCTACCATTGCGTCAATTATTACCCCGGTAGAATCCATGCGAAGGTAAAGGTCGGGTAACGCACTAAAAAGTAAGGAGAATGCTTCGTTTTGCTCCTTCAGTTTCTGCTGGGTATCCTTATGTTGGTTTACTTCGTTCTTGAGTTGTTCCGTTAGTACCCTAAGTTGTCCGGCTTCCTTTAATTCATTAATACTTACGAAAGTAATAACAACCCCTTTGATTTGGTTTTCCGACGTCCGATAGGGAAGGATTCGCATGAGGAACCAGTTGTCATTCTTGTCTTGGACTTCTTTCTGAAAAGGAATAAGGGTGTCTAGGACTTGTTTGACATCTTTTAATAATCTTGGATAAATCAATTTCGTGGCAAAGTGTTCTATTGGTCTACCAATGTCGGATTCAGCGATACTGATTTGCTCGGTAATGGATTTGTTGAATTTTCGAATCCGCATTTTTTCATCCAAGAATAGGGTTCCGATTTCCGTACTTTGGAGAAGGTTGTTTACGTCGTCATTAAGTTCAGTGAGTTCGAGAATATTGGCTTGGTGCTCCGAGTTGATGGTATATAATTCCTCGTTTACGGACTGGAGCTCTTCGTTGGTACTTTGGAGTTCCTCGTTTGCCGCAATTAGCTCCTCGTTGGAGGTTTGTAATTCCTCAATAGTGGCTTGGAGATTTTCCCTAGTGGATTTAAGTTCGTTTTCAAGGTCATTAATGCGTTGACGTGCTGTTTTTTCAACATCGTAAACGATGATTTCTCCTTTATCTTCCGGTTTTGTACTACTTTCCACCAGCGTAATGAGAAGATAAGTTCGATTAAGGTTTTCAATTTTCTTAGGTGTTACGGAGAGGTGGACTGCTTCATTGTCATTGATAAATAAATCCCTGTATTGTACGGATTTTTGAGTTTCGAGTGCTCTTTTGATGGCTGTACTTAGGGGTATGGACAGCTTCTCGTTAATCATCGCGAGGATACTTACATTATCCAAGCGTTGAGGGAGGAAAAGGTACTTTCTGGCATCACCGAAGTACCGGATGAAACTATAATCCTCATGGATAAGAATACTGACCTTGGTAAACTGTGCGGAAAGGATATCCGCTATTACGTCCAATTCCTTCCCTTTGTCGTAACGGGAATAAATACCGCTGAGTCGGTTATCCTCCGGAGATGTGGTGGGATGGGTTTGTAACCTGGAGAGGTTATAGTCCCCGATATTAATCAGTTTGGTGTTTAGTATGGAGCGGTAAACCTTGTATTTTGCGTTTACGCTAATGAACAAACCTTTCATGTCATCGGCGCTTTCGCTGCTGCCGAGAAATAGGAATCCGTTTTGGTGAAGGGCGAAGTTCAGGATTTGGAATACTTTTCTTTGGAGAGGTGTTTGGAAATAAATAAGGAGGTTTCTACAACAAACCAAATCCAACTTATTGAACGGTGCATCCTTGATGATATCATGTCGGGTAAAAATAATGATATCCCGGAGTGTCCGGGTAGGTTGATACTCTTCTCCCTGTCTAACGAAATATTTATGGAGTCGCTCCACGGAAATATCATTTACGATATTTTCGGGATATCTACCGATACTTGCCTTGGAAATAGCTTCCTGATCCACGTCAGTGGCGAATATCTTTATGTCAAAGGTTTCATCCAAGGTTTGAGCATGCTCATGTAAGAGGATGGCTAAAGAATAGGCTTCCTCTCCGGTAGAACATCCTACACTCCAAACCCTGACTGAGTTGTTTTTTGCTTGTTTAAAGATTTCGGGGATTACATTTGTCTCCAAAAATTTGAAGGCATTTTCACCCCGAAAGAATTTAGTAACCCCGATTAAAAGTTCCTTCTGTAGTATTCGTGTTTCTTGTGGGTCAGATGAGAGATAATTAGCGTACTCCTCAATATCCCTGAACTTATTGATATTGATTCTCCTTTGGATACGCCTAAGAATGGTTTCCCTTTTGTAAAGGGAAAAATCAATATCCGTTGCTTTTTTTATAGTGGTAAGTGTTTTGTGCAAGGAATCCTCTCCTGATGAATTTCCTTTCGTAATCTCAAGTTGGATGGTCGGGTGCTGGATAAAATGAATAAGTTCACCCGGCATTTTTTCAGGGCTAAGGACATAATCTATGATGCCGGTATTAATGGCGTTCCTAGGCATTCCGTCAAACTTTGCGGATGAAGGGTCTTGAACCATTAACATACCTCCCGTTTCCTTGATGGCTTTCATGCCCTGTGTTCCGTCACTACCTGTTCCGGACAAGATAACACCAATAGCCCTATCATTTTCTTCTTCCGCAAGTGATTTGAAGAATATATCAATGGTAAAGGTTGGAGCCTTGTTTTCATTTTTTTCGTGAAGGAATAAGGTCCTATCCCTTATCGTTATTGTTTTTTTCGGGGGAATGAGATATACATTATTCGGAAGGATAGTGGTTCCGTTTTCCGCAGTATTAACCTGCATCTGGGTATGCTTGGAAAGCAATTGTGCCATTAGGCTTTTATAATCCGGGGATAAATGGAGAATGACCACAAAGGCTAAAGGGCTTCTGGTAGGGACATTACCAAAAAAACTTTCCAAAGCCTCCAAACCTCCGGCGGAAGCCCCGATTCCCACAATAAAAAAATCTCTATCCCTAGATAATTTCTTATCAGAGAGGAGTTTGTAATCCCCATCTTTTTTGTTTCCCATTTTGAGCCCATTTAGTTTCCCCTCTTAATATAAATAATATCTGAATAAGGTTCATTGTGCAAGAGAAAATGTTTGTAAAAAAATGAAATATAAATATATTTCCTTCTACTGTATTGTGTGTTTTTTTGTTGATTATCAGCGATTTATGATTTTGTTTTTCTTTGATTTAATGTCACATATTTAGATGTCGTTTAGGTATTGTTGCTTTATTTTTTAAGTCAATAAGTTTTCAATTTTTTATTGTTTTAAACTTGATTTTTAGTACTTTAGACCAACCCAACAATCAAAAATCCGGATGAAAATGAAACAAGTACTACGTGCTTGTATTGTTTCCTTGGCTCTAATAATCGGATTTACGGTTAATGTTGATGCTTCCCACGCTATGGGAGGCGATATTACGTATGAGTGCCTAGGAGGAAACCAATACAGGTTTACCCTCAAGTTTTATCGTGACTGTAACGGAATAGTACCCACAAATTTCGTCAACCTTGGCGTGGCGGGTTGTGGTGGTTTGTCCATTAGCTTGGGCTTGGAATCCGGGTATCCACAAATTGTTACACCCATTTGTCCCACGGAACCCGATGCCTGTAATGGCGGTGGAACTTTCGGGGTGGAGGAATATGTGTATTCCGGAGTGGTTAATGTTCCAAGTGGTTGCACCAATTTTACTGTTAGTTTCCAACAATGTTGCAGGAACGGAGCTATCTCAACCTTAAATGATCCTGACCTTCAGGATATTTATTTTGAAGCAACCATTGATCGGACTACAGTGAGTTGTAACAGCTCCCCTGTTTTTAATAATATCCCCACACCTTATTTCTGTGCGGGACAACCCGCTAGTTTTAATCACGGGGTTACTGATCCGGATGGTGATGACTTGGTTTTTTCCTTGATTGACTGCGAGGAAGGAAACAATAATAGTGTAAACTATCAAGGTGGTTTTAACGGTGGTTCTCCCATCTCATCATCCACGGGTGTAAGTATTGATGCCAATACCGGTACCATTACTTTCACGCCCACCGCGATTCAAATCGGGGTGCTTTGTGTATTGGTAGAGGAATATCGCAATGGTGTGAAAATAGGGGAGACGGTCAGGGATATGCAGTTTAATATCATCAATTGCTCAAATACCCTTCCCATAGTTTCCGGAATGGACGGTACGGCAAGCGGGGGCGGTGTCACCGGTGCTTACCAAATAACCATTTGCGTAGGCGAGGATTTATGTTTTGGTTTGGAGACGTACGATGCGGATACGGACCTTCTTGATCTTTCTTGGAATTCCGGTATCCCATCGGGTTCATTTACGATAACCGGACAAGGAAGCTCAGCGCCAAGCGCGGAATTTTGCTGGACACCAACCGGTGATGATGTAGGTGATAACTTCTTTACGGTTACCATCTCTGATGGTGCATGCCCTTTAACGGGAATTAATTCATATTCCTATGAAATAACGGTTGATCCTAATCCCAATGATCCTGTTGTGGCAGGACCGGATTTGACCATTTGCGAAGGAGAAAGCGTTACACTTACTTCAAGTACTACGGCAGGAAACGTGACGGGTTATGAATGGTCTCCTTCTAATGCTGTTGATTCCCCAAATTCACAAAATACAACGGCTACGCCCTCTACTTCAACAACGTTTACCATCACCGCTTTTTATGATGATGGTTGTTCTTCCTCCGATA
>JAHDDF010000672.1 GCA_020629475.1 Saprospiraceae bacterium | reverse complement strand
CGTACAGCAAGGCTTCAACATTATTGCCGATATAGGCGATGCCGTTACGGACAAACAGTTGTCAAGGGCGGAAAGAAGATACGAGCGAGAGCTCCAACTTGCGGGAGATAACGAGGAGGCGAAAGCGGCGGCAGAGGAGAAGTTCGCCAAGGAAAAGGAGAAAATCGAAAAGGCTGCATTCGAACGGAACAAGCAGCTCGCCACCATCCAAGCCATCATTAACGGAGCCTTAGCGATTACCGCTACCCTAGCCGCTATTCCGGGACCGTTGGATATCGCGACGCTCGGAGGTTTCCGGATTGCCCAGATAGCCTTTGCCGCAGCGACTACCGCAGCGCAAGTAGGGATTATCCAATCCCAAGAGTTCAAGGGGGAAAGAGGTCTTTCCATTTCCTCCGAGGATGCGGGATTATTCTCCCACCGAGTCATGGCGGAGGGCGGTACCGTTACCATCGGCGGCTTTGCTTCGGGAAGAAGGCATGTTAACGGCGGGATTAAAACTTCCTTCCATGGTGTCCCCGTGGAAATCGAGGACGGGGAGTTTACCGATATCGCCGAGGACGGGGCTATCGTAGTTATCAACCGTCGCTCCTCCTCCATGTATCGGGATAAGTTAAAAGCCAACGCTAGAACCGTGTTCCCCGGTAAAAAGGAAATGCTGTCCAGGATTAACCAAGCTGGAGGCGGAATCAAGTTTCAAGACGGTGGGGCCGTCCCCCCTCCCATCTTGGAGAAGATAGGTCGGGAATCCTTCAAGCGCCAAGGTATCGACATAACCGTAAGGGTGGAGCCGGTGAAGTTGGATGCCGATTCCATATTGGACATCAGGGACGGCGTGTCGGACGCGATTGGGGACTTACCCGATAAGACGGCTGACGCGATTAATAATACCACGGGAGAAGCCATAAAGGAGCTTTCCCGAAACAATACAATTAGGCAGTAATGGAGGAAATCATCAAGGTCATACAAGAAGGAACTACGGATGAAGTTTTGAAGCTGTTTACCAAGGAAAACGTGACCATGGTTCAAAAGTATCTGAAGGATGAAAGAACCAAGGAAGCCCTGGCAAATGCGTTTGAAAAAATCAAAGAGATAAAAGATGCTACAGATAACGAAAAGCCCTGATCCTGATTGCCCGCATATTTCAGGTAATTGCTTGGATGTTTGTTTCGTGGACGATTCCTTGATAACTACCCAAGGGACGAAGGCTACCGTTATCGCAGTCATTCAAGATGTACCGATAGCTCCGGGGGCTACTATTGAGTTCCTTGGGGTTACTTATTCGGTGGACAATAGCGGTCCCGCGTTTACCGCGACTACTTTCTCCACGGTCGGGGGCGAGCTCCAAATTTTAGAGAACTTCACGAATATGCTGGCTTTGAATGACATCGAAATTCAAACCACTGTTTTTGATCCTCCCGGTGGAATTATCGTGCGGATTGAAATCTGTCCTGAGGGAGAGATTCCCGCCAGCCGGTTCACCTTCTCCCCGTTGAATCAGCCCTTGACTGACTTCTTCCAGTTCTTTTTCCCTTCCAACGGGACGAATCTTGAGGTTGGGAATTGTTATTTCGAGTACGCTACGATTATTGATGGCGTACAAGGACCGTATCGTTCCGTTTCCCCGACCTTC
>JAHDDF010000143.1 GCA_020629475.1 Saprospiraceae bacterium | reverse complement strand
GCGTTGCCCGTTCCGTCCAATTGTACCGTGATGTCTTGGCAAATAGCCGTAGGCGGTACGTTATCCTCTATCGTTACCGTTGAGGTACAAGTGGCGGTATTACCGTTATCATCAGTAACGGTTAGCGTTACCGTATTTGTCCCGACTTCAGTACAGGTAAATGCTGTTTGGTCCAAGGAAAGTGCCGGGGTTCCACAAACGACCGTAGAACCATTATTAATATCCGAAGGGGTGATTGACGCATTTCCGGAAGCATCAAGCTGAACAGTTACATCTTGACAAAGAGCATTTGGAATATTCGGATCCTCCACTGTTACCTGAGCGGTACAGGTGCTTGTATTTCCTGCTGCATCCTCAACGGTTAACGTAACAATATTGATAGCTCCGACATGGCTACAATCAAAAGCGTTAGGTGTAAGGCTATAAGTAACATTCGAACAATTGTCCTTTGACAGATTATCGACATCCGCACCTGCCACTGTTACATTGCCCGTACCATCCAATTGTACCGTAATATTTTGACAAGAGGCAGTGGGCGCAACATTATCCTCAACCGTCACGGTAGCGGAACAGGTCGATGTATTCCCGTTTACATCAGTTACCGTAAGAACAACAGAATTAGCGCCAATATCATCGCAAGTAAAGACATTTGGTGTAACGGAAGTCGAAGCAATTCCACAAACATCAAAAGAACCATTATTAATCATTGGTCCCGTTACGGTTATATCATTACCAAAATTATCTAATTGGACTGTGATATCTTGACATACCGCCGTAGGAGGTGTAACATCCTCAACCGTTACATTCGCCGTACAAGTAGACGAAGAACCGGAATCACTTACCGTTAAAGTAACAGTATTAGTTCCCACATGGGAACAATCAAAGTTTTCTTGGGAAAGCTGAAGATTATCTATTATACATTCGTCAGAAGAACCATTATCAATATCAGAAGGAACAATTGTGGCATTTCCTGCAGCATCTAACTGCACCGTAACATCTTGACAAAAGGCATTTGGCGGAATGACATCATCAACTGTTACCTCGGCAGTACAAGAGGACGAATTACCCGCTGCATCAGTTACGGTTAATGTTACTGTTATATCACCAATATCGGCATCCGTACAATCAAAGGTATTAGGCGTTACGGTCATGGACGTTATTCCACAATTATCCGTTGAACCATTGTCTATATCAGCCGCAACTATCGATGTGTTTCCTGTAGCATCTAATTGAACCGTAATTGATTGACAAATTGCAACAGGATCTTCGACATCATTCACCGTAACGGAATAAGAACAAGTTGCGGTATTTCCACCCCAATCGGTTGCCGTACAGGTTACCGTAGTTGTTCCTACAGGGAAAACTCCCGTGGTCTCATCACAAGAAATCGTCACATCTTGAGGGATGGATGTTAACTCGATAACGGCAGGTCTTCCGGCTAGGTCTAAATCATAATTGTTCCAGCCCCCTCCTCCGAATGAGAAAGCAAAGAATTCCACATAATGCTCGAAGCCAATATTATTGGGTTCTCCTGCAGCCCAATTGGTATATCCTGAACCGCCCCCGCCACAGCAAGAACCAACCCAACCCCAAGATCCGGTTACTTGTTCATCCGTTAAACCAATGGCTACGTTTCCGTGATAATAAGCAACGCTATTTACAAAATCGTTTTCAGCTACATTATCAATGGTTACGATATGACCACCGAATTCCGCCGCAGCGGCTTGCGTAATGGCAAAAGCCGTGGTTTCATTGGTTGCTCCGGGAATTGCGGAAGGAGTCATATCTTGATCCGTAACGTAGTAATAATGCCCGTTATGCATACCCGCATAGGTCATGGTTACCCCGTTTGCCGCCGCTAAAGTCGGAGGAGGGCAATCATCCGTTGCCGTTGTAGCCGGTAAGGTCACATTGGCATCACAGTTTCCGGCATCGTTATCCTGGGTGATATTACTAGGACAAGTGATTGCGGGGTCGTCATCGGGTTCGGAAGTAACGGTGACTTGGGCTGTTGCGGTACAACTACCACCATCGCTTACGGTAACGGTATATGTCACGTTGGATGCCCCGACTACAACAGTTTGTGTTCTACCGCCACCAAGGCCATTGTCCCAAGTGTAAGTATACGGTCCTCCATTTCCACCTTCCGCGAAAGCGCCCAAATAAGCGGTATGCCCCTCGCAAAGGGTAATATTGTCGGAGGTAGTAACAGTAATCACGTCATTCACCAGAGCCGATCCACTTACTGTTCCTGTACAAAATTGATCATTAAAGGCAGTGAGGGCATATGTTCCGGGAGTAGAGGTATTCAGTGTGTAGGTGTAATTATCAGGTCCCGCATTATAGGTCACGTCTGCTGCAGTAAGGTTAAGTGCGGTAGCACTACCTCCATCTATCGTATATGTTAAATCCCAAGGCTCCGCTCCTGTTAGGGTAATTGTTAAAGCAGCCGGACCATCACAAATATCATCGGTTCCTGAGATGGTCGCCGTAGGTACATCAACTACGGTAACCACAATATTCACGCTTTCGGAACCACAGGAATTGGTTGCGGTAGCGGTATAAACGGTTGTAACCGATGGTAAAACATTTAAGGAACACCCCGTCCCTAATGCACCACCGGGTGTAGCCGTCCAAGATACTTGGTTGCAAACGGGTGCCGGAACATCGGAAACCGTAACTGAAATAGTAACGGGATTGGTTTCATCCGCGCAAATCAATGCGTTTCCTTGGTCAACATCAATTACAGGAAGAGGGTCAACCACGAAAACAATGGGTACCCTATCCGATAAACATCCGTTATTATCCTCTTCAACATAATACGTGTAGGTCCCCGGAACAAGTGCACCCGGGTCAAAAGGAGAACCTACCCCGACGGAGGTTCCTCCCGTAGCTTCGGTATACCATGTAAGTACGCCGGCACCGCTTCCGGTTGCCGTAAGGGAGATCGCCGTTCCTTCACAAAACGGGCTTCCTGCCGCTGAAGGAACAGGATCAGGCAAACAACAGATACTACTTGCCCAATCAACCGGTTCATCATCCAAACAACCCGCATTTACATATCCTCCGGTAACACCATCCCCATAAGTCACAAGGGAAACGGAAAGTGAATTATCCGCCAAGCAATCCGGATCATTCTCTGTGGTAAGCTGAAAGCATGCCGTCCATTGGAAACCGTAACCGGTATCCGGGTCACCTAAACAATAATAGAAATAACAGATTCCCCCTCCCATAGACACATATACCCCTCCGTCGGCGGCACATGTCGAAGCGGTATATCCCGTAACACCTAAAGGATTACCATCAATTACATTAGGATTACCCGTACAACCACAACCCGCAATCCAAATGTATCCCGCCCCCTCACAAGTAGCTTGGGTCGTTCCCGGAAAACAAGTAGCAGTACAACCGTCACCCCAGGAGTCATTAGGATCCGTAGGCGGGGTACTAGGTAGAGGCAGGAAACTATTTGAAGAATGGAACCACCATCCATCCCAATTAATGACGACATCATCCGCTGTTGAAGTAGTTCCTTCATTACTGGTAACGGTTCCCGCGGGATGCCATTGCCAATAAGAACCGGGCTCATTGGGCCCTTGAACAGTAGGGTCTGTAGTTGGGGTTAAGCTAGTTGGATCCCAACCTCCCCCAAATTCCGGTACGATTCCGTGGAGGAAGTTAATATTTGAGTGATTGTATTGATTGATATCAAAACAGAATGTCACTGTCGTATTCGGAGGATATTCATTGTTCGGGAAATCCGTTGGAGGTGGCATGGGCGTAATAGCCGCATCGATAAGGCATACGTCAGGACCACAACCAAAAACCCCGGAAAATGGTGTAGTACACCCTCCCTGGGAAAGGGTAAATGACCAGTTATCACCATCATTTAACCCATTCACGTCAAAGGTCGATCCGGAGGATACGGTTCCCGGACCTGGAATATTACCCGCCCCCGTATCCGTAATAGTGTAGGTCCCGGAGCCAAGTACAGTAACTTCAATAGAACCGGCACCCGTATTGGGGTTACAATCCGTTACAACCGTTATTTCAGGAATTTCGACATAGGTAACCGTAATGGGTGTACCTAAATCAAAACAAGCGTCACCATCATTATCGTAATTAATTATACCGTTAGGGTCTCCATTGTTATCGCCGTCATCCATGGTTATGGGAACAAACCAAACGGTTCCGTTATTACCCGTAACACCCGCATCAATGAAAGTTTGGGGAACACCCGTACCCCCGTTTTGTGCGGCATTACCCGCGTTAGCGGTAGAAAAATCCTCCGCCGTAAAAAACACGCCTGAAAAACATGGATCCAAATCCGGTTCAACACCTGCCGATGGCGCACAATTATACAGTGCGTACATCAACTCCGAGGTCTCTCCTGCGAGTGCGGGAGGAAGGGAATAATCATCATTGGAAGTCAAGGAAACATCCTCTCCGTCACAAAGAATAACATCGTTGCCCGAGATAGTTCCCGATCCTCCAATGGTAACGGAGCCGGCATTGGCCGTACAGGTAATGATGCTACAATCCGTGGTTCCCGTTGATGCCGGGTCCAAGTTCGCGGAAATACTTGTAGGATCATTGGAGTAATTGGTAATCAAAAGAATATAAACCTCACCGGAAAGGGCGCCGGAGATGGTCGCGGTTTCTTCCGTCTGCGGGTTAAAAGAACAATCTATGGCTTGAGGCAGGGAACCACAAGTTCCCGTAGCCGTAGCTACATCCGGGAAAGGTCCCCACAAGGCAAAATCAATATCTTCAGCGGGAGAAGTAGTAAGGTCAATAATCAAATCCCCTCCCGTACCGATTTCAAGATAATACCAAGCGGCATTGGGTTGGGTAATCAATTCTTGCCATGCGCCATTACCACAGGAGTAATCATTCCCTGCGGGTTGGAATGATCCGTTATCCACCCCTGCGGGAAAGGAAGCACCGGAATCCGTACAAAAAGGAACGGATTCCTCACAAGTCGCACCTTGCCCGTAAGCAAAGTAACCGAGCCCCATAAAAATGAGGCTAAAGTAGAGTTTAAGACGAGTGTTCATTTTTCAACCTTAGTTTAGGGTATGGGGAATCAGTTATTATCCAAGCTTTCAAGGAGTTTCTTGTACTTTTCCAACTCCTGATTCCTTGATTCAGAAACGGGAGTATTTTCAAGAGCCGCTATTTTCCGGGTAAGGGCATCCCTTCTTTTCTCCTCGAGTGTCATGGTTTTACCTGAAGAAGTTCGAATTTCGGGTTTAGCCGACTTTTTTAACAAAGGGACAACTTTTTTATCCTCTTCCGATAAGACTTTACCTTTTACATCAAAGGTAGCCGGAGGATTTTGGCCGTTACCATCCGCTTTTCCGTGCCCTTTTGCCCTGGGTGAACGGGGGTGCTCTCCTTGGTCATCAAGGGAAACAAAGGAAAATCCGGATTGATAAACGCCTGCCGAAGTTAATAAAACCGCGAAAACGGCAAAGATGGGTATCAGGATTCGATATTTCATCGAAGTAGATTTTAGGTTGTGTGTTTGTAAAAAAGCTAAAAGATGCCAAGTAAAATTCTAAATTAAAGATTTACGCTTGGATACCATAAACTTTAACCCTCGTTTCTTACGTTCCGAAATAAGTTTCAGGTGTCCGAACGTCCCAAGTCATTTAAAATCCTACTGAAGTAGGGAGTCCCATTAACAAAGGAATCCAACCATAAATGATAGCAAATGGCTTCATTTGAACCCGGGTAAAAAGGAGGCGATTGATCAATAAAATCTTGGATTCTTTCCTTGAGTTTTGCGGGAACCGCACCCCGCCGGGGAGCATCCTTAATAATATCCCTTAACAGGGTTAAAAAGTCCCTTTCCCTGAAGTAAACACTATCGGAAAACTTATTTCTGAATTTCCGTCTAACATTGGTGTAAATATTACCCGCATAGTTGAAATCCTTGATTTCGATACGTAAAACCAACTCCACGATATAAATCATGATTTGAAGCGGGGCGGAAAGTTTTTTGAAGCCTTCGTCCAAGAGTATTTTGGATAGATAATCGAAGGAGTCCTCGGTATTTCCCTTGTAATATTGGAGCAAGGCGGAATTGAGGGTTACAAAAATCATATAGTGGGGTATACTCGTTTTCTGTTCCAACTCATTCAATATCCCAAGGGCATTATCAAGCTGCCCCGAGTAAGTATAAGATATGACCTTACATTGGTCCATTAGCCATTTGTATCTCTTATTCGAACCGTAATTACTTTTCTCAATGGTTTCGCATAGAAGGTCAATGGTACGATCCATTTCATCCAAACGCTTCAGGCGCAAATAGGTGTTTACCAACCAAGATAGATGTAGGATTTCCTCATTCTTGTATTTACCTTTTCCGAATACGTCTTCTTCCGTAAGTTTTTGAAATTCAGCCTCTAAATAATCACAAAGCTCCGCATTTTGTCCACGAATCAACATTACGTTCCTTACGCAGCCATTCACTTGGAACCTTAATTTCAAAGAGCCCATTAAATCCTCGGACATTTGTAGGGCATCAATGATATCATCAAGGAATACGGCGACGTTCAGTTGGTTCTTTCCTGAATAATTTGATTTGAACAATTTGGATCGGATGGCATGAATCAGCATACTGCTCCTGAATTCGTACATCGCCTTGTCGGCATTCGACATTGCACGATCCACGATTTCCTCCATTCGAGCCTCGGGAACCTTGGAAAGTAGTTCCGTCCATTTTGAATAAATTACGTTTAGAATAGAATGATATTCCGTTTCAAGAGCCAATTTTTCCGCTCTTTCCAGGTACTCTATCGCCTTAAGGGATTCGGCCTTCTCCGTAAAAACGGTTGCTAGTTGTAAATACCGAAGGACACTAAACTCGGAATCCTTGGTTTTATGGATCACCAAAAGACTATCCTCTATCTCCCGAACCAATCGATTCTTGATTTGATAAAAGGCATTTTTCGATCCTTTCGGAAAGAATTTCTTCCATAAATCCTCATGATACTCATCTACCTTACCTGCTTTTAGGATATCAAAAAGACTAATAAGTTTCTTATCCTCACCTTTATACCTATACCGGGAACTGTAAACCTTAAAGTTCCTGATTTCCTCCTTGGTGAGGCTTTGAATGAGTTTAGTAAGCTGGTATTTCATTTTGGATTTGTAAGATTCTTATGCTTTTTTGTCTCTCCACCGGTAGTGAATAAATTTTTAGTTTAGACAAAACAACCTTTCATCTAATTCAAGATTAGCTTTGAAAGCATAAGAAACATCGTATTCATGAACTGCAATACAAGGTTTTAGATAATTTGACGCCGTAATTAACAAAAACTTCCCGCCATCAAAAAAATATTCGTTTCCCTGTTCCCCATTGTAACAAAAGTCACATAAAAACAATTTCATTCTTTTTGTCATAAATCTTAGTTCGAATCAGCGTATTTTGAGCTTTGCAAGCGTCCTTAAATATTTCCCGACTCAGGTAGTACCCTAATTAATGGGGTACCACTTAAAGGTTCCCTAGTCTAAATAAGAGAGGGATTTTATAAGCACAAAAAAGGTGATGGAATGAAACAAATACTTTTACTTACCATTTCTTTACTCCTCTATACCTCGGTTAACGCCCAGAAAGTGGATGTTACCGATCCAAGTTTACCGGGTATTCCCGGGTTTTCCTCCGTTGAAGTAGCCATATCCAATGCCCAGGTACCCACCAATGCCCAAATAGGCTCAATGGTTACCGTATCAGGGAAAGTTAGTAACAATGGATTTCTCAATACGCCTCAAAATTTCTCTTGGAACGTATACGTACAAAAGGTCAATACGAATAACGGAAACGGAGACTCCGACGATCCTGATGACGAGGAAAATGAAACTTTCGTCCTAGATCCTCAGAACCTTCCTGAACCGACTTTTCAAGTAAGTTCAGGTATTTCATCAATGGGAAGTGGTGTGGAAGAGGATTTCACCATACAATTCACCATTGACCCGAATGTTTTCAAGAAAGGAAAAGATAATATCGTAGTAATCTGGCCGAACTTAACCGACGGAACGCCGGAGGATAATATTATTGACGGAAGCATTTATGTCCCTCACCCGAATTCGGAAAGATTGGCTCAGCCAATAGCATCCGAATTCAAGGCGTTCCCCAATCCTACGAAAGGTCAACTAACCATCCAAACCAAAGAGGCGGGTGATTATGATGTATCCATTATGGATCTTTCAGGTAGAGTGGTTTTACAATCATCATTTACCGAAAGTGCCATGATGGAAATTGACGTAACGGAATTAAACCGTGGTCAATACTTCCTCTTGGTCGAAGGCAGCGATGGCTATCGAAAAATCGAAAAGTTAAGCATCTTGGACTAATATCAGCAAACACACTTCTTGACAATAAAGGGAGCTGTCTTTAGGGGCAGCTTCTTTTTTTATACCACCTCGGCAACAACAAAGGTACTTCCTCCCACAAAAACAAAATCCTTCCTGCTTGAGTCACCCTTTGCCGCACCCAGCGCATCCTTGACCCTTCCGTAGGACTTTCCTTTCAAACCGAATTCGCCCGCAAGTTTCTCCAAGTCCTCCACGGGCAATGCCCTAGGGATATTGGCTTGGGTAAAGTAATACTCCGCATCCTTGGGGAACAGGGAAAGGATATCCGAAATATCCTTGTCATTTACGAATCCAATTACCATTCTTAGTTTGCCGCCCGTTTTCGGGATACGGGATAGTGTCCTCTGGAATGCACCGATATTATGCCCGCTATCCGCAAGAACGGTTGGGTTTAAACCAAGTACCTGCCACCTACCCATGAAGCGGGTTGATTTCTTAACGGAAGCCAAGGCGTTCATGAATTCACTCTCGGAAATCGAGTAACCCAAACGGTTCAGGATATCAATGGATGCCATGACCGTACCTACGTTTTTTCCTTGGTAATGCCCCGCTATATCGGATTCCAAGTCACGGGTATGCAAACGTTTGTCCTTATACACGTTGAAAATGGAATGAGTTAAAGCACGGATAGTAGGTAAAACCGTATACTCATCCTCCGCGAATATTATAGATGCTCCTTGATCCTCCGCCCTTTCCAAAAACACGGGGTCGGTTTCAGGATGGCGCTCCCCTATTACTACGGGAATATCGGTTTTTATAATGCCTGCTTTTTCTCCGGCTATTTCAGGAAGGGTTTCCCCTAGGAATTGGGCGTGGTCCTTACTGATATTGGTAATAATGGACATGATTGGGCTAATGATATTGGTGGAATCCAAACGCCCGCCCAAACCCGTTTCAATTACGGCTATATCAACTTCTTGCTCCGCGAAATATTTGAATGCCAAAGCCACGGTAATTTCGAAAAAGGAAGGTTGTACTTTTTCAAAAAGCGATTTATTCCCTTCCACGAAATCAATAACGAATTCCTCGGTGACCAATTCCCCGTTGATCTTAACCCGTTCCCGAAAATCCTTGTAATGAGGAGAGGTATATAAGCCTACCTTCAAGCCTTTTTGTTGAAGGACGGAAGCAAGAATATGACAAACGGAACCTTTACCGTTGGTTCCCGCCACATGGATTGATGGATAACCGGTATGCGGATACCCCAAGTACTTACATAGCTCGGAGATATTGCGAAGATCCTTTTTCATGGCTACCCCACCCTCTCGCTGGAACATGGGTAATTGGGAATAGAGGTAGTCCAAGGTTTTTTGGTATTCGGTTGGTTTGGCCGGCATATCATGTTGATTTCACCTCAAATGTAGGAAGGATGGGAATATTAAAGATTAGAGATGCTTTGTTTTTTACACAGCATCTCTTAATCTCCCAAAAAAATGAAGAAAGAACTACTTTGAAGTTATTGGACTTTAAACCGGAAAGTAACCGTGCCGCACTGCTTATCCAGATCGCTTCCGTCAAAGGAATATTCTTTGGCGGCTTTCTCGGCACATTTCAATAATTGAGGCTCAATGGTATTGGTACCCCCTTGGTCTACACTGGCGGAAATAACCTTTCCTGAACCATTGACGCAAATTTTCATTCTAACGGTTCCTTTCTTTTGGAAATCGGAACATAAATCCGGTCTTTGCCTAACACCCCTTCCGCTTAATCCACCACCTATTTCACCGATACCTGAGGAATCACCCGTCAAATTTGAGGAATCGGGATCACCTCCCGGATCTCCCGGCGGGGAATCAGAATCTGAATTATCGCCCCCGGCTAATAACTCCTTGAGTCGCTGTTTCTCCGCTTCTAATTTTTTCTTGCG
>JAHDDF010000142.1 GCA_020629475.1 Saprospiraceae bacterium | reverse complement strand
CTAGGATATTGGATTTCCGCTTGTGGTGTTCCGGCAAGAAGGGCATCCAAGGCGGCGCGTAAGTCTTTTCCGGTTACCGGAAGCGGATTTTCTACCCTTGGACGGGAATCACAAAGCTGCCCGCGATAAACGAGGATACGATTTTCATCAAACAGGTAGAAGTCCGGGGTACAAGCCGCATCGTATGCCTTGGCTACCTCTTGGGTCTCGTCGTATAAATAAGGGAAAGTATAACCTTCTTTTTCGGCAAGTTCCTTCATTTTTTCAGGACCATCTTGTGGATAGTTTTCCACGTCATTCGAGCTAATGGCAACGAAACCGATACCCTTGGGCTCGTACTCATTGGCGATATTTACGATTTCCTCGTTTACGTGCGTAAGGGCAATGGTTACAAGAAAAAATAATGAGGGTTCCCTTAGGACCGGTAACATCAACAAGGCTAATGTCTTTTCCTGAAACCGTATCAGGCAATGTGAATTCAGGGGCTACCGTGCCCAATTCAAGCATATTGGATTCCGTAAGTGCCATATCTTGTTTATAATTTTAATGGTCGATTGAGAAAATGGATGGGTTTTTTTATCCTTTTTATTGAAAGATAATTTCCCTTCATTATTATAAAACGCAAAGGTAACAACTGATTAGGTGAATCTGTTTGGAAGATCTAGCGACGAATCCGCAAGGGCGGGACAAAGGAAGAATAAGAAGTCTCCCAAGGATTGGTGGATTTACCTCGTTTTGGGCTTGGTTACTTTAGCTTTTATAGGGATGGTTTCATACCTCATTTATTTCCATTATTCTACGTTCCGGAACCAATGGGAGTTGGAACAAATCGAGGAAAAGGGCATTGAAGTTCCTGCCCTGATTCTAAAGAAGCAATATTCGGATCCTAGGAAAGGTTTGGAATCGTGGACTTTGAAATATAAGTACACCGTTGACGGAAGAGAATATAAACGCAGTAAATATGTGGATTCCGGAATCTACGGGAGAGGTGAAATAGGCGATACGATTCAAGTCCGCTACCTCCCCGGAAATCCAAAAGTATCAGATTTTCCGGGAAATTACGGTTTGTCCAATGAATGGATAACACTTGTGATTTTTGATGTTTTTATGGGGATAATCGGCATTGTGCTATTATTCAAGTTGAGAAGAATAGCTAAGGAAGAACGGGATAAAAATCGAGGGAAGCAGGTTTCTAATCCTTAAGCACTCCAATATATTTAAAATGGGTGGGGTGGTTCAAATCCAAATTGTAATTATCCTTGGCGTAATCCTTTAGGAAAGGCAAGGCGTATTCATTATCCATAATGGGCTTGTACCCTAATAATTCCAAGAACACCATTAAGGAGTCCTTGTTTACGGCAAAGTAGTCATCGTATAATTCCGTTTCCCAATTTTCGCGAAAGCGACTCTTGAAAAGGAGTTGTATTAAATATTTGTAATTCTTGACGGAGCCTACGTGGAACTCGTATTCCTCCACCATCTTTTCCGGTAGTTTGGAAATAAGCTTTCTTGCTTTTTCTTGGACAACCGGCCTGCGTTTTGTTTCCTCGTCCAGAGCCATGTCCCGGATCGCGACATACTTAGGCTTCAAATCAAATACATGGCGGTAAAAGTAATGTTCCACTCCTTCAGAAAACATCTCATGCAAGACGGAATTCGCTACTACGGCAGTACTTCCTTTTTTGGCTTGAGCCGCTTGTTGGAAATCATCAAAAACCTTCATGTCAGGATTACGCTCCTTGGCAAGCGCTAGCATTTCCCGGTTAATATCATAGCCCACGTAATTTCCTTCGAACCTGCCGGTAGCTTGAATAAATTCCCCTAAACGACCATCAGCACAACCATAATCAATAATGGTGTCCGGCGTTATGTGTTCCGTGAAGAAAGACTTGCCGGCAAGGCTTTTACTCATTTCTTCCGTGTAGGTTTGGATGTTTTTCATCTTGAAATCGGCTGTTTCCGGTAAAATTAACCGGTTTCCCAAAAATCAAGATTTTTAGTACAAAGCAAAACTTTTCTTTCTTTTTGCCGGAATTCGATTAATTTTACGACCCATCCTAAACCGGGATAAAAACCGAATTTCGTTATGAATATTCCTGAGAATTTAAAGTACACCAAGGATCATGAATGGATCCGTGTGGAAGAAGGTAATATCGCCGTTATCGGTATTACCGATTTTGCCCAAGGCGAATTGGGGGAAATCGTTTATGTAGAGGTAGAGTCCTTGGAAGAAGAGTTGGATCAAGAGGATGAGTTCGGGGTAGTTGAAGCCGTAAAAACGACTTCCGATCTATTCATGCCCGTTTCCGGAAAGGTTATCGAATTCAATGCGGAATTGAACCAAGACGAAGGAGATAATCCCGCGCTAATCAACGAGGACCCTTACGGAGAGGGATGGATCATTAAGGTGGAAATGAGCGATCCTTCACAAGTGGATGAACTTTTGGATGCGGCGGCATACGGTGAACTGATTGCCTAGTGTTGCGTTTCGCTCCTTGGGTGCTTTGCGCTTTGGCAATAGGAATATTGTCATTGATCAATCCACCGGAATTCCCGGTAGGGGGATTCAAATTCCAAGATAAGGTACTTCATGCCATCGCTTATGCAGCACTTTCCGCTTGTGCGATGTTTGCCTTATGGAAAAAAAATGGAAAAAAAATCGCCGGTCGCACACCGGAATTCATCAGTATCGCATCATGTTCTATGTATGGCGTTCTGATAGAGTGTCTTCAATATAGCTTAACACGGAATAGATATTTTGAGATCTCCGATATATTGGCTAACATTGTAGGGTGCTTATTCGGCGTTTTTCTGTATAAAGTAATTTTTAAATCTTTCATTTCATGAATGGCCTATCTTCTTTTTCCGGGTTGTTCGTTTGGACGGTGATACCGCTAATCCTAGCGTTGTGCTTCATCGCGCCACTGATCGTAAGAATGATTCGCGGTAACGCGAACAACGACGGTCGCTTAACGGACAAGTACCGGGGGCAGTCGGCTTCTTCGCCGGCGTCCAGGAACAAATACCCCGAAGCGGATGTGTTCCGATTAAGTCCGGTCTTTTTTGGTGTGGGTTTGTTGGCTTCTATGCTAATCGCTTACCTCGCCTTTAACTGGACAACTTACGAAGAAAGCGGAGGTTCCGTGACTTTGGATTATGGTGAAATCGAGGAAGAAATTGAAACCGAGATTCCACGTACCGCAGAGCCACCACCACCGCCTCCACCACCTCCACCACCGGTAATCGAAGAGGTTCCCGATGAAGTGGAAATTGAAGAGCCTGAGTTCCAGTCGCAGGAGACTCCGGAGGAGACTACGAACGAACCCGTTCCCCCTCCACCACCTCCTAAGGCTAAGCCCAAGCCCAAACCCGCGGCACCACCGCCTCCACCGCCTCCACCACCGCCACCGCCACCACCGGTTGACGATGAAATCTTCAAGGTTGTGGAATACATGCCTCACTTCCCGGGATGCGAAGGCATCTCCGATAAGAATGAACGTAAGAAGTGCTCCGATAAGGAAATCATCAAGTTCATCAACAAGAATATCAAGTACCCTGCTATTGCGCGTGAGAACGGTATTGAAGGTATGGCAGTAATCCGCTTCGTTGTGGAGAAGGACGGATCCATCAAAGACCCAAAGGTTCTTAAGGAACCGGGAGGTGGATGTGGAGAAGAAGCACTCCGCGTAGTGAAGAAAATGCCGGGCTGGGTTCCCGGAAAGCAAAGAAACAATCCGGTACGTGTACAGTTTACGCTGCCTGTTCGTTTCAAGCTTCAAGATTAAATTTCCCTTGTCAGGTCTTAGAACTTGACAAACGGCACTACCCATAGTCAGGTCTTCTGACCTGACGAAAAACAAAAAACCGGCTGTTCGATTTATTTCGGACAGCCGGTTTTTTATGGTTATGGTGTTAGTCAGGTCAGAAGACCTGACTATGGGGTTAAGGCAATCGCTCTTGAATAATTTTTGTGTGGTGTTCCGTATGGTAAATCGTAAAGAACATGATTTCCCGAATGGTCATTTTGCCGATAAGGGGATGGGGGATGAGATAAGTCGTCATATCATCCTCGTTCCAAGTTTGGATCACGTCCACCATTTTTCCGAGTTCTTTTTCCAAGGATTGGATCGCCTTGGTTTTACCGTCGTTCTTGATTTCATCAGGAGCAAAGGAACCTAGAGGGACTCCGCCCTGTGAAAGCTTGGAAAGATATTTTTCAATGACTTGCTCATAGGAGCGTTCCGGGCGATCATTCTTTTTCCCGAAAGCCATACTTAAACCCATTTTGGGCATTCGGAGTGCCTTGTTCAAGGGTTCGGTACTTTGGATTAGATGTAAGGCATGTTGACCGGTGGACCATTTTCCTTCCTTTTCAGGCGTTTCAAATGCCGTATCATCTTGGTTTTTTAAGGTATCCAGAAGAATCTCGTATCTGTTCTTCAGCTCCGTAATGATAAAATCCTTGGTTTGAACTTCCATCGTTGGTGGTTTTGTTTGACCATTAAACAAAAAAACGGCTCCTTCCGTTGGGAAGGAGCCGTTTTTTTGCGTGAAATGATTCTTGATAAAATTTGGTCATACTAGACAATTCTGTTGTTCTTTCCCAAGAAGAGCCATTGCTTGTAATATTGTCATTCAGACGTTAGACACTAGATTTTAGACGTTAGATAAATTTTTAGCTTAATAATAAAGCGAAATCTAACGTCTAACGTCTAAAATCTAATGTCTTAATATTTAGCACTTTGCAAGATTGGTGAATAGTAATACAATTGCTAAACAAAGCTTAGAACTTAAGAATCTTCTCTATTCCTGTTTTCTTTCCGTCCGTGATACGAACGAAGTAAGAACCTTGCGGTAAATCAGCCACCGGGATTTCCAAGGAATTTCCTTGTAGTCTGAAGGAAGAAATGAGCCTTCCGTCAACGGAAATCAATTGTGCCGTTCCATTATCCAATACATCCGAAAGGGAAATGAAAATCCTATCATTTACCGGATTCGGTGCGATACTGAATTGAATATCATTTTGAGGATTAAAGGCACTATTGGAACATTCCGTAATGAAATTATCGACGTCGGAATCATCGGAAATACCGACGGAACAAATGGTTCTGATACGGAACTCGTACTCGGAACAATGATCCAATCCGCTTAGGATAGCGGAGTTGGTGGAAACCGCATCGGATAACCAAGTACTTCCCGGAAGAGCGGTTCTATAATCAACCTCGTAACCCAGGGCATTTTGCATGGCATCCCAGCTCAATTCAGCCGTATTATCCGTAGTAGCTACAACCGTAATAGACGTAGGAATATTACAAACAGGAGTACCGCCGCCAAGGATATTTACGCAATAATCTTCCACTTCACCGTAATCGAAACCATCGGCACAAGCTTCAGCAGGACCATTGTAAGACATGCTTACCCTCATTCTGGTAGGACCTTCCATGATACCTGTAGGGATTTGGAAGTTACCGGAAATAGCCTCTTGGGTTACTGCTCCGGCATCGAATACCAATTCATCGGCATCATCAAAATCCCCGTCTTGGTTGTAATCTATCCAAACTTGGAAATACTCATCGTAAGGGAAACCGTCAAAGCCCGGTTCAAGATCAATGGTATAAGTAAACCCTTGCTCTAAATCCGTAGACATATTGGTATAATCACCATAGCCGTCATCATTGCCGGAAGTATTGGAAATATTATTGACGACAACGGATTCAATCCATTCAAAACTCGCATCCGCGCCACTAGAGGCACAATAGTTTCCTTCTACGCAAATACCGCAACCTAAGGTGGTAAAAGTATAAATCTCGGTAAATTCAGTTTGCGCACCGGCGCACTCCGTCCCGATTCTTACTTCATAAACCGTACAAGAAAGGAGCCCTGAAATTTCCAAAACGGTATTGGTCTCAGCCAAGGAAGTCCAGTTTGGATCACCCATAGGTCTGTAATCCACGATATATCCGGTTGCCGCAAGAACGGCATCCCAAGTCAAGGAAACCGAATTTTCGGAAGTAACCGCAATTTCCAAGGAGGAAGGAGCTTCGCAACAACCATCCGTAGTGAATGGGAAAGCATTGGACCAATCCGTGGTTTCCGTTCCGCAAGTAGCGTTTACTTGGAATTCATAATCCGTACAAGCGGTAAGCCCGGTTATTGTATAGGGTGCTGCACCCGCATTGGGGATGTCCATCCAAGCACCGCCTACTTCACGGTAGCGGATATCAATCTGGTCGGTTTGATCACCGACGCTGTAATTCAGGTTTACGGAAACGTCAGTAAGATTATCGATACCGATGCCGTATGGCGTAAAACAGCCGTTAGGATCACAATTATCCACCATGGCTTGCATGGAGTTGTTTACGTTCAAACGTCCGCCCGTAACCGTGATGCCGTCCAAGCTGGTATTGGCGTCAACACCTCCTAGGATTCTTTGCTTGATAAGCATTGCGGCGGCAGCCGGATCCGCTTTGGCGAAAGCCGCGAAGCTAGGACATTGCACACTATACATCAATGCTACTGTACCCGCTACGTGAGGTGTAGCACCGGATGTTCCACCGAATCCGCCATAGGAGTCTCCTAGGGCAACGGTCCAAGTATCCTCACCGAACGCACCTAAATCAATGGTTACCGCACCGTATCCCGCACCGTTTACTTTTTGGTCGTTGTCGTTCATGTTGGTAACGGAAATCAAGAAATCCGAAGGACAAGCCGTAGGCAAGTCACCTTGTACGTCAACGTTGGTATTGTTATTAATGGTAGCACCACAAGACATGATTCCTTCCTGTCCCATGGTGTCGTAGAAACCACACCAAAGCGGTGCATCAGCGGGTTGACCAAAGTCCACACCCCAAGAAGCGTTAGTGGTTACCACGAAGGAACCTTGGGCACCGTCGGTTTGGTTGTAAAGTTGTCTTTCCGCGTAGCAATAAGCATAAGCCGCCAAGGCGTCGGCTTCATCGCCTCCTCCTTGGATGATCATGAGCTTTACGTTCTGGTTTACCCCGGAAACACCGATTCCGTTGTTACCCTTAGCCCCAACGATTCCGGCAACCGGCGTACCGTGCCATCCGGCAAAACCACCACTTACATCATCAGTATCATTATAGGCGTTCCATCCTTGGTAATCATCGATGTAGCCGTTGTTGTCGTCATCGATTCCGTTACCCGGAATTTCATCGTAATTATACCAGCGGTTATCCTCGAAATCGGAGTGGGAAGCATCGATACCATCATCAATAATAGCCGCAACAATGGTATCACCCAATGCCGTTAAACCACCGGTAGCTATGTCCCAAGCCAAATCCATATCGATATCCGCGCCTGCGGTACCGCCGGATTGCCCGGTATTGATATACTGCCATTGGTCAGGGAATTCAGGATCATTCGGGATAGCACGGTTGGCAACGATGTGGTTGTATTGAACCACTTCCACCATGCGGTTATTCCGGATTTCCCGAAGGAAATGTTCCTCGTGGATATTCCCGAAATCAAAGCTTACCTTATAAATATTAAAGTTGGGTGCCAGCTTTTTTACCGAACGCAGTCCGGTAGCTTTCCCTTCAAAGGTTTGGTGCGCCTTGATTACCCGTTCTATGGGATGGTCCGTTTTGATAAGGAATTCACCCGGTTTGTGGTTTACGACCTGTGCCTCCAAGGAAAAGACGGCACAGATAAATAAAACGAATAAACAAGATCGTTTTAGGTTGGAAAATGAAAACATGTTTTGATTTTTACTGATTCGGATGTGTTTTCCGGGGATCACAAATGTAACGAATAAGAGGAGCTAAGGAACGTCATCCAAGATGCAGTTGTATTACTATTTTTCCGGATTAGCTATTTAGTGTCGTTTATCTTCCGGTCAACCCAACCTTTACGCCTTAAAATCTTGTCTTTTTTATAAATGAATCACCCATGAAAAATAGATTTCTTTTCCTTGTATTACTTTTTCCTCTTCTTCTTATCTCTTGCGAGGAAGAATGCGAGCAAGCCACTAATTGTAGCATGGACCCGGACCCGGGTATTTGCCAAGCGGCTTTCGTGAAGTATTATTTTGATCCTGCGGATGGGCAGTGTAAGGCTTTTACTTATGGTGGTTGCGGAGATTATCCATTTGACACCTTGGAGGAATGCGAAGGTGCCTGTAATTGTGATTAAACAAAGGCAATTAGATAAAGAAAGTTGATTTCATCCAAATTCTTCTTGGTTCCGTCGGATAGCCAAATCCTTATGCGTTTCGTGGCGTTTATTTGTTACTTTAGAAGAAGGAATCGAGGTTTCTTCAAAACAAAACACCAGGCGTATGTCACAAGGAAAACAAAGGCGCATCAATATTGAGGATTTAGATGCCAAGAAATGGTTGAAAAAAATAGGTCTCCGTGGCGGTATCGGGATATTACTTTTATCCGTGCTGCTCTACTTCGGCGCACCGGAGGCATTGAATAGTCTTTTCTTTACCTTTTTGGTAGAAGGGCTACCCTTCTTGATTTTAGGGGTTTTCTTCTTGTTCTTTCTGTACCGCGCCCTCTTGGCGGGTGCTAGAAAAAACCAAGGACGTGCCGTGATGTGGGGTATTCTTGCCGGAGCATTATTCCTGTTCGGTGCTATCCTTTTTGAGAAGACGCAGAACTTTTACACCTACAACATCTTTGCGGATGAGGTAGAAGAGTTAGAGGATTATATTCCTATCAATAAGGACGTACTTCGTTTTACGCCTCGAATTGTAGCCTATAACCAAATGGAAAGTACGGTAAGGGCAAGGACGGAAAAGGTGGATTGGTCCCATACCCGTCCCTATCTTGAAAATGATGGTTTTGGCTATGCCGTTCCTATCACGCCTGATGGTTTACGACCCAAGTATTTCAAGAATAATCCGGGATTCGTAAAGTATGATGATGATTTTAACGCGGATCCGGTAATCAAACGTATAGAGCAACCTTTCAAGTACGGGGAGGAAATGGCGTATACGGATAACCTACGCCGTCAGTTGTTCTTTGATGATTTCTTCGCGGATTATCCACGCATACACTATATCACCTTGGATGAAACAGGTGATGAGAAGTTCTATGCTGCCGCACCAAAAATCAAATACAAGTACGCTTTCCCTTTCTTCTTTATCAAATATTGGGCAGGAACTACCTTGATTGACGAGGCGGGTAATATTACTTACTATGATCGCGAAGCCATTAAAAATGACAAACGGTTTGAAGGAAAATGGATGGCGCCCTTGAAGCTTTTCCGCAAGTACGTGGAAATCCAGGATTATGCCGTTGGTTTTTGGAACACCTTCACCAGTGTGGACGGGATGCTTTCCGTTCCTAATCTTCCTAATAATGATTACCCCTTGGTGATTTACGGGGAAGACAATAAAACCTACTTGGTGATTGATACCGAACCGCAAGGTGCGGGACGTGGATTATTCCGTGTGTATTACCAAGATGCCCAAACCGGGGATATGTTTTATTACCAACCTCCGAACGAGCAACCCATCATTGGTCCTAGGGGTGCGATGTCCAAGGTGTATTCCTTGAAAGGTTACCACTGGTATTCTCCGCAGGGTGAGGGAGCATCCGGAAATATGCTAGCCTTGGAGCCGGTTTATTTGACCAAGAAAGGCTCAAAAGGACAACAAGTATTGTACTGGAAATTCTCCATTACTTCCTTGGATCGAACCAGGGTTTCCGCCACGGTAGTAGTGGAGGCTACGGAAGGAGGTGATGTTCTTGAGTTCACGAAACGGGAACAGTTCGAGGCATGGTTACATGATAATAAAATCGAAACGACGACCGTAACCCAACCGGATGGTAGCAATCCCGTTGTTCCCAATGCCTCTGTTTCAGGGGATAGGGCTGAACGTATAGAACGGGTAGAAACCTTATTGCTTGAAGCCATGAAGGAATTGGAGGCACTGAAAAATGCGCCTGTACCCGCACCGGATAGTTCTGCGGTGAATTCCGGGAATTAATATTAGTCATCAAATAAGGAAGGGGCTGAATCAATTGATTCAGCCCCTTCCTTTTTTGAGAATGGTTTCTCCTTACGGACAAGTCGTACTAAACCCATCTTTAATACAAGGTGTATTGTTATCCAAACAGGTGCGTATTTCCGCTAGGGAAATACACGTATCCAAGCAGTTGCACAAAGCAAGTTTATTATAGTAGAGCTCACCGGTTCTATTTCTACCAAGTAAACCCGTATTTCCGTCGCAGTCGGTATAGCTGTTTGATGGGAATTTTACGAGTTCACAAGTAATGTTGCAAAGTTGCTCTTTGGTAACGTTGAAGGGAA
>JAHDDF010000141.1 GCA_020629475.1 Saprospiraceae bacterium | reverse complement strand
GCCCTAACGGGCTAGTGGAATGTCATCCCTTCGGGATTTTTAACCTCGGAGAGGTGAAATTGCCCTAGCCCTGAAAGGGTGGAATGATTAAACCTACGAAAGATATTTTCCTACAATCGGCATCCTGCGCCCTACACCAAATGCTTTGGAGGAGACACGGATAACCGGTGCGGTTTGGTAACGTTTGAATTCGTTGATATTTACTAGGCGTAATACCCTTGCTACCAATTTTTCATCAAATCCCATAGCTATGATTTCCTTGGGTCCTTTTCGATTTTCGATGTACTGGTACAAGACCTCATCCAAGATGTCATAATCCGGTAGGCTATCCGAATCCTTTTGATCCGGACGCAATTCCGCGGATGGCGGTTTGGTAATCGTATTTTCAGGAATCAGTTCGCCATCTTTATTGATAAAACGAGCAAGCTCAAACACCTCCGATTTATACACGTCGCCGATAACGGAAAGGCCGCCGCACATATCCCCGTAAAGGGTTCCGTAACCCACTGCCATCTCACTTTTATTGGATGTATTCAGCAGGATGTTCCCGAATTTATTGGACAAAGCCATCAAGTAGACACCACGGCTTCTTGCTTGGATATTTTCCTCGGTCACGTTGAAGGGACGCCCTTCAAAATGGGTTTCTAGCTCTCCCATAAAAGCATCGTATGCTCCTTTGATGGGAATGATTTTATACGGCATCCCGAAGTTTTCCGCCAAGCCCCTTGCATCATTTACGGAATGATCCGAAGAGAACTGGGAAGGCATGAGAACCGCAAGTACGTTCTCAGGTCCTAATGCCCTTGCCGCAAGTGCCGCCGTAACCGCGGAATCAATTCCACCGGATAAACCAAGTACCGCTTTTTTGAACCCGAGTTTCCCGAAATAATCCTTGATGCCCATTACGATCGCATCATGGATTAAGCTCATTTTCTCCTTGGGCTGCTCACGATTAACGCCACCTTTCATTACCTCATCCAAATCATATACACGAAGTTCCTCCTTGAAATAAGGCAACTCGTCAAATACGTTCCCGTCAGGGGATACCACGAGGGAACCACCCTCGAAAATGACCTCCGTTTGGGCACCGGACTGATTGGCATAAAACATCGGCAAACCGTAGCGTTCCACATTGGCTTTAAGTACGCCGATTCTAGTAGAACCACTGTTATAATTAAAGGGTGAAGCTGATAGGTTGATAACGAAATCAGGATTCATGGGTTGCATCTCATCCAAGGGACAAGTGACGTACATGGGATTTTCATTCCCTACATTCCAGATATCCTCACAAACCGTCAGCGCTATTTTTTTCCCTTTGAATTCAACAGGCTTGAACTCCGTGGCAGGTTCAAAGTAGCGGTATTCATCAAAAATATCGTAGGTGGGGAGTAGGGCTTTATGTTGGGTATGCAATACCTTTCCACCATACAGGAAAATAGCGGAATTGAATAAATCCTTGCCTTCAATTACAGGGTTCCGGGTAGGTGACCCCACAACAATTGCGATATTATGGGAAGCTTTCGCTAACTTCTCTACACAAGCCTCACTTTTCGTAATAAAATCATCGAACTCCAAAAAATCCCTGGGTGGGTAACCACAAGTGGATAGCTCACCGAAGACAACGATATCCGCTCCTTTCTCTTCCGCCTTCTTGACGGACGCAAGCATTTTTGAAAGATTTCCTTCAAAATTTCCGATGTGATAATTCAGTTGGGCAATGGCAATTTTCATGAGTTCCGATTTAAGTATCGCAATATGGGGTTTTTCATTTTTCAATACAAATATGCACATAGTTAGTTTAAAAATCAAACTTACATATTCAGATATAAAAAAGGGGCACCGAACGGTGCCCCAAAATTCTTATTCGGTGTGTCATTTCCTAGAACAACACCCCGATACGGATAGTAACACCGTTGATAATCGTTTTGGAATCATCGATATCGGAGATACCGACATTAGGGTTGTAAGTACCCAAAATTCCGCTTTGGAAGAATACACCCGCTACGATAGAGGTATTCTCGGTCACGGAATACTCGGCACCACCACCAAGCCCCCACGCGATACCGATAGGCCAAGTGTCCTTGTTTACTTTGTAATCATCGGAACCATCCACGGAACCACGAGCGGAAAGCTGCGCACCTAGGGTGATAACCGGGATTTCAGCGTAGTAACGGAAGTATCCTACCTCGTTGGTACGCATTTTCAAGGCAAATGGAATCTCGATGTATTGGTGGTTAAAGTTTACGGATTGTCCGTTCTGAACGATAACGTCAGGTTGGGAATCCGAAAAAACGGCGTTTCCGTTTGCGTCCAAGGAATTGAACTTCAAATTTCCACCTTGATTAAAAGTCATGTAGATACCGGATTTCAAAGCATAATTCTCACGGAAGTAATACTCTCCCACGGCACCCATTTTGAAAGCGAAGTTGGACCCGTCGCCTTCAACGGCGTTGTTATCGGCATTGTTCGCCAACCATGTAAAGGCAGGGCTGAAATCAAATCCGAAACGGAATCCTTCATCTTGACAAAATGCTTGAAGCATCAAAGTCGAAAAAACCAGCGTAAAAGCAATTTTCTTCATAATGCGGTTGTTTTAAATTTAGTATTTAAACCGAAGTATTTTCCCGTCCCTCCTTAGCGGAGATATGCGGGGATTTCATAAAGGTGTTTACTTTTGATGGTTCGTAAAACGAAGAAAAACCTTTAGTAATAAAGGTCTTCAGGGTACGTCCATCAATCATTCGTCAAAATAAACGAACAGATGTTTAAGAAGTTGCCTCTCTCAAGGGCAAAGCAACAAGCGGGACTTTTCACACTTGCGGCAACGGTACTTATGACGTGCCTTTTGCTAAGTTGTAACAAAAGTAAAAATATTCCTGACGTGGATCATCTCCCTGCCCAAGCGGAAATTATCCGGATGGAAAAGGAAATGTACGGTGGGGATACATCCCAAATCGCCGCTAAGGCGCTTTCCATTAGTGAGAACTATCCTGAGTTCACGAAAATCTACGCGGATATCATGCGGGATCCTTCTTGGAAGGAGGACTCCGAAGTTCAGGTTTTAGAAAAACTCATGGCGGGTCCGCAAATGAGGATGCTCTATGATACCTGCATGGTAGTCCATGCGGAAATACGGGATTTTGAAAAGGAACTAGGTCGGGCGATGCAGTTTTACCAGTATTACTTCCCCGGTAAAAAAATACCCACGGTTTATACCTGCCTCACGGAATTCGCTTATCAAGCATTTACCTACGGCGATGATATGATTGTGCTAGGCACGGAACATTTCATGGGTAAAAACTTCCCTGCCTATAATTCCATTTTCCCGAGATATCAATCCCGCTTCTTTACGCCGGAGTATATGACCGCCGCTACAATGGAAGTCCTTTCCGGTGCCCTTGTAGGCGACAATACAGGAAACAGGATGGCGGATGAAATTATCCACCAAGGAAAAAAACTATACGTTCTGGAACAACTCATGCCTGAAACGCATGACACGATCCTAATGAAATACACCAAGGAGCAGTTGGATTGGGTAGAAGAAAACGAGGTTCCGATTTATGCCTTCTTTATCAATGAGGATTTAATGTTTTCCACGGATTCAAGGAAATTCCAAAAATACATTTTCCCGGGCCCTACCTCTCCCGGAATGCCACAGGACAGCCCGGGCAGAACAGCTTGTTGGATGGGACGGCAAATCATCCGGAAATACATGAAGAAGAACCCGCAAGTTACGCTTGAGGATTTACTTGCCATCAAGGACACCCAAAAGATATTGAACGGTGCGGGCTACCGTGGAAGCTTAGAAAATAGATAAGGCTGTATTCTATTACAAACTCTTGGTTCTTCCTCCATCTACCGGCACATTAATGCCATTGATGTAAGCCGCGGCGGGTGATGAAAGGAAAGCGATTGCATTAGCGATTTCCGAAGCATCCGCAAAACGTCCCATAGGAACGGATGCTTCCATGCCCTGCTTGATTTCGGCTTCGGTTTTTCCTTGTTTATTTGCCCTGAAGGTGATGATTTCCGCCAAGCGTTCCGTTGCCGTAAAACCGGGAAGGACGTTATTAACGGTAACACCATGTTTCCCTACTTCCCCCGCTAGGGTCTTTGCCCAAGAAGCTACCGCACCTCTAATGGTATTGGAAACCCCTAAACCCGGAATGGGCTGCTTAACCGATGTAGAAATCACATTGATGATTCTACCATAGCCCGCTTTCTCCATTCCGGGCAGTACCAATCCCGCTAGGATTTGATTACAAACCACATGGTTTCTAAAGGCATTGGTAAACTCATCGGTTCCGGCATCCGTGATGGGACCACCTTTGGGTCCACCGGTATTATTAATAAGGATGTGAATGGGCTTTTTTAGCAATAAGGCTTTCACCTTTTTCTTCAAATCCTCCGGATCAGAAAAATCAGCGGCAATGAAATCATGCTTTTGCTCAAGCGTATTGGGAAGAGCCAAGGAAATCTCCCCTAGTGCTTCCGCGTTTCTTGCCAAGAGGGTAACATTGGCACCAAGCTCCGCTAGAGCAATTGCAGCCGCTTTTCCAATTCCTCGACTAGAGCCTCCTACAAGGGCGTTCTTTCCGCTGAGATCCAAATTCATTTTCTTCTTTTTTAATTCGTCGGAAAATTAGCGTTTATTTATTACTTACGAGACATCCGGCACAAGATTCCGCTTGTGCTTATTACCATAATTCAAGGGAGATGGAAAGAAAAGGAATCGTTGGTTTTTTAAAAATGCTGGGACCCGGTTTATTATTTGCCGGTGCAGCCATTGGGGTATCCCACTTGGTACAATCCACGAGGGCGGGTGCCGGATACGGTTTCACCCTTTTATGGGCGGTAATTTTAATCCTTCTTGCCAAGTATCCTTTCTTTGAATTCGGCACGAGGTACACCGCTTCCAAAGGAGAAACACTTCTTTCCGGATACAAGCGGATGGGTAGCTGGGTACTTTGGGCATATTTGCTCATTACCCCCTTGACCATGTTTACCATCCAAGCGGCGGTCACCGTAGTAACGGCAGGATTACTTATCAGTGTTTTCGGAATTGCTCTTTCCCCTTTCGTGGTTTCATTACTACTACTCGGCTTATGTTTAATTATCCTTTACGTCGGAAAATATTCAGTTTTAGACACCTTCATTAAGGTTATCATTATACTCCTTACCATTTCCACCTTTGCGGCGGTGATTTTTGCGGGCGCCAAATTCCAAGGCTCCTTGGATTTTTCGCCTTACGTTCCGACCCAAGGAGCGGATTTGATTTTTCTTATTGCCTTAATGGGATGGATGCCCGCCCCGGTGGACATGAGCGTTTGGAACTCCATTTGGGCGGAAGCCAAGCAAAAATCCACCAAGGAGGATTTTGATTACAAATCCTCCCTTCTTGATTTCCGAGTGGGATATTGGACCACTTTAGTGATTGCCGTATTCTTTCTTTCCTTGGGCGCTTTGGTCATGCATAATACCGGACAATCATTTCCGGACAGCTCTACGGGTTTTGCCGCGCAATTGATAAAAATGTATACCGCAGCTCTTGGGAATTGGTCATTCTGGTTGATTGCGTTAGCGGCCGTGACTACCATGTTCAGTACTACCCTCACCTGCTTGGATGCCTTACCTCGGGTAATGGGCCGTGCCTCGGTTATTGCGGGCATGAATCTACCTGAAATAGATCACAAGGGAACACCCAGCACCCTGGATGACGAGAAGATTGGTTTTAATCAAAGCGCCTTCGAAAATAAGGACAAAAAGGCATACTGGATATGGATGGGCATTTTGTTGGTAGGAACCATCGTCATTATTGCTTTCTTGATTGGCTCCTTGAAAACCTTGGTTACGGTAGCAACAGTGGCATCCTTCCTTACCACGCCATTCTATGCCATCGCCAATTATACATTGATTACCGGAAAACATACGCCGGACTTCGCAAAACCCAAAAGTGGCTTGAAATTCCTGAGTTGGTTCGGGATGATTTTCCTAACGGGATTTGCCCTACTCTATCTCGTAAACTTGATATTTTAGGGTATAAAGTATGAATAAAGGAATTGTTTTGGATTGATCAGTCAAAATCAAGACGTCCTTTCAACATTTTGCTGCGAACAACGGTTAAGATTTCTTAATTTTGCGGCGGATTTCAGCGGTTATCCAAACCATTGATTTCCAAAGGCAATTTTTCATTCAACATCATTTACTCAAAGCAAAATTAAGACCATGAAAGTCCTAAGTCGTTTGTTTCCTATTTTCATTTTGGCAATGACCCTTTTCGCTTGTAATACCGCACCTGACGGTGAAGCTGCAACTACCGGTGAAGCTACCGATACAGCGGATGCTTCAGCTACCGCAATTGATTATTCCGTTGATGCATCAGCAAGTGCCGTAACTTGGGTTGGTTCCAAGCCGGGAGGTCAGCACAATGGTACCATTTCCATGAAGGAAGGTTCCCTTTCCGTAAAGGATGGCAATATCGAGGCAGGTAAGTTCGTATTGGACATGAACACCATTACCGTTCTGGATATCCCGGCAGGAGAAGGAAAAGAAGATTTGGAAGGACACCTAAAAGGTTCCAAAGAGGATAATGCCGATCACTTTTTTAATGTAGCGAAATATCCTACCGCGACTTTCGAAATCGCGAACGTGACTCCAATCGAGAATGATTCCTTGATGTCTCATACCATCACCGGAAACCTTACCATGAAAGATACGACCTTGAGCGTGACCTTCAAGGCGAACGTAAACTTGGGCGAGGCAGGTCTTGTTGCCGAGTCTAATGATTTCACCATTGACCGTACCAAATGGGGCGTGAACTACGGTTCAAAAAACGTTTTCGCGGATTTGGGTGATAAATTCATCAATGATGAAATCGGACTGAAAGTGAATTTAGTGGCTTTAGCACCTGCTAACTAACAATAAATCCATACCGAAGTCTTAATAAAATGCCCCGGAATGTTTTCCGGGGCATTTTATTATTAAATTTTTCCCAAATATTTACCGGAACCGAATCTTTAAGTAAAAAGCGGCGTTAATCCCTTATATAATTGGCTTTTCACAGGTCAATTTGTAACAAAAATTTTATACCGACTATCTTTTCTAGTACGTTAAGACAATATGAATTTTCAACTCCGGGCATAAAATTTGCGTATATTAGTGATCTAAACCATAATGGTCATGGAAACGATAAAGTCACTTTTTTGTGGTTTGCTCATAACAACCTTGTTTTCCGTTTCCGCTTTCGCCAACAATGGTGGAGGAGATGAGTGTGAGGATCAGAACGCCGATTTACCAAAGGTGTTCCTTATCGGGGAATACGCTGAGGAATTTGAAACGGCATCTTCCGAATACCGCCTTCAATTGATGGAAGCGTGTAACAACGACATGGAAAAGGCATTCAATGCTTGGGTGGGCATGCTCACCGAGATGGAGGATTACGCCGAGCAATTGGACATTGACATCAAGGGCGTGAAAATGTGGGTAAAGATTTTTTGGAACGAGGACGGACAGATCGCGCACATTGCTTACTATCTAAAACCGCACTCCAAAAATATCGATGTAGACGAACTCACCGCTTTCTTGATGAGCTTCATGAATCGGTATTCCTTCCCTGTTGAATCAGCGGAAAAATTCTCCCATTACGGGAGTGCTTCCTTCCCTACCCTTTACAGGGCTCCTGTCGGGAATTAATAGACAATAGACGCAAACCAAAATGAAAAAGCCCGGCGCATTCGCGCCGGGCTATCTACCCACAAGAACTATCGGATTATCCGAACTTCTCTTCGAAAGTCCTCATAACATCCGTTAGGATTTCAACGCTTTCCTTTTCCATCGCATTATAAATGGAAGCACGGAAACCACCTACGGAACGGTGTCCCTTAATACCTACGATACCCGCCTCATCACACAAGGAAAGAAACTCGCTTTCTAAGTCTTGCTTCCCGTCATTCATGATGAAAGTAGCATTCATCAAGGAACGATCCTCCTTGGCGGCGGCACCTTTGAACATTACGTTCCTATCAATCTCATCGTATAACAAAGCTGCTTTTTCCTCATTTCTTAACTCCATCGCGGAAACACCGCCTTGCTCCTTCAACCAACGCATGGTCAACAAGCAAACGTAAATGGGATAAACCGGAGGTGTATTAAAGGCGGAACCTTTTTTGATGTGGGTATCATAATCCAACATCGTAGCAATATCACGATCCGCTTTTTTCAAGCCGTCCTTCTTGATCATAACAAGTGTAGTACCGGCAGGCCCTAAATTCTTTTGGGCACCGGCATAGATCAATCCATAACGGGACGGATCAATGGTCCTACTAAAGATATCCGAAGACATATCACACACTACGGGTACGTCCGTTTGGGGTAAAGCATGCAACTGTGTCCCGAAAATCGTGTTATTACCTGTGAGGTGAATAAACTTCGCGTTTGAAGGAACGTCATACCCTTTAGGGATATAAGAATAATTCTTATCCGCGGAAGAAGCTAATACATCAATATTACCGAAACGCTTTGCCTCCTTGATTGCCTTGGTAGACCAAGTACCGGTATCCACGTAAACGGCGGTCTCGTCCTGGTTCAAGAAATTCATGCATGTCATGAAGAACTGGGAACTAGCCCCACCCGTCAAGAAAAGGACATGAAAGTCATCGCCTAAGCCTAAAAGCTCGGAAGCGGTGGTACTTGCCTCTTCCAACACGGAAGTAAATTGCTTGGAACGGTGGGAAATTTCAAGGATTGAAAGCCCCATGTCCTCAAAAGAATGAACCGCCTCGGCGGCTTGCCGTAGTACCGGCTCGGGAAGTATAGCCGGACCGGCGTAAAAATTATGCTTTTTCATTGCGGTATTTTATTTTGAAGTCGCAAAAATATGGATTTGCACTATAGAAAACCCGCCGGATTCATTTTTCCTTGGAATTTTACATTATGGTAATACTTGGGGCTTATATACCCAAATTTCAAGCCTTTGTCGGAAATGCGTTTCTTTGTTGTAGACAAATCGAAAAAACAGTTGATGATGAGACAATACCTATGCTTATTGCTCCTAGCATTTCTTTGCTTGGGGCTAAATGCCCAAAACAGCCCTAGACTTCAACTCTTCGATCTTCCTGACGTACGTTTTAAAAGCATTGATGCGCCGGCAGAGGGGTTCGAGAGTTATGTTTTATTCGTTAAGCAACCCTTTGACCACAACAACCCTTCAGCCGGGCATTTCTACCAAAAGGTTTATTTGAACCATAAAGGATTCGATAGGCACACCGTCATTTGCACGGAAGGATATGCCGCACCCCGCAACCGCATGTATGAGGTTACTTCCATCCTTGATGCCAATCAAGTAACCGTAGAGCATCGCTACTTCGGTGAATCCGTTCGTGATGACGCGGATTGGAAATACTTAACCATTGAACAAGCCACCGCGGATCTTCATAAAATCAGAATGTTGCTTGGTGAGATTTACAAGGAGAAATGGGTTTCAACAGGAATAAGTAAAGGAGGGCAAACCACCATTGCCTACCGATATTTCTATCCGGATGACGTAGCGGTTTCCGTTCCTTACGTAGCACCACTAAACAATGCCTTCGAGGATAAGAGGATTTATAAATTCCTCGAAACCGTTGGCAATAAGGAATGCAGAAAAGCCATTGAAAACTATCAAATCGAATTACTGAAGCGCAAGGAGGAAATCATGCCCATGCTTCGATGGTACACCAAGGGCGCCAAGGAGGAATTCACCTACCACAGCCTGGAGGAAGCCTTTGAATTAGGCGTATTGGAATATTCCTTTTCCTTTTGGCAATGGGGCTCCGATTGTGCCGAAATACCTGAAGACAATAAGGAAACAGAAGAATTACTTGAGCATTTTATTGACGTAGTAGGCACATCCTTTTACAGCGATAAGGATGTGGATTTTTACGGGCCGCATTATTATCAAGCCTCCGCTCAATTCGGTTATTACGGTTTTGATACCAAACCCTTCAAGAAGCACTTGGATGTATTGCCCAAGAAACCACATGCCTCTTTTGAGCCGGATAAAATGAAAATCAAGTATGATCCCACTTACAATAAAAAAGTAAGTCAATGGCTGGAGGAAAAAGGGAACCAATTCATCCACATATATGGTGAGTTGGACACTTGGTCCGCTACCGCAGTCGAGGCTCCCGGAAAGGAACTAGATGCCTTGTATTTTATGATGGAAGGAAAGCACCACGGAAACGCAAGGATTCGGAATCTATCCAAAACGGAACAGGAACTTATCGTAAAAAAACTGAAGGAATGGTTACGATAAAACAACCTTGCAAACCCAAGTGTTGATCGTAAA
>JAHDDF010000671.1 GCA_020629475.1 Saprospiraceae bacterium | reverse complement strand
TACCGGTACGCCCACCTTTGCCCTTGCCGTGGATGGAGCGGGATTCCTTTTGGACGTACCGGTAGGTTCCATCCCTTCAGACCAATCCATAAAATCAAACATTGAAGACGCGAGCTCCTCCATCGTTTACGACCTTCTTCCCAAGGTCTACGACAAACAAGTCGTTACGGGAAAGGAAACGGTTATCGTAAACGCCGAAGAGGAAGGTACTCCTGATTTCGTACCCGAGTATGAAACCCAAATGACCTACGGCAGCGTGAGGGAGTTCGGCTTCATCGTGCAGGAGCTGGAGGAATTTCTTCCCGAAGCGGTCACTCAAACGGGGGATATCAAAAGCATTCAATACTACCAAGTCATCCCTTTATTGGTACAAGGCCTTAAAGGAGCAGAAGTCGGAGATTGACGAGCTCCGCTCCCGCATCGACACTTTGGAGAGCAAGAAATAACCATACTACATACTTGAGAACTCGCACGAACACAAAAAGCTACAGGCGCTAAAGTAGCTGATTATGGTAATGATAATAAGAAGAGTGATGAGCTTTGATAAAATCGACCTGAGTTGGGGAGCCGTTATCGGTGTCCTTGTGGCATTCTTTGCCCCGGTCGTCGGGTTCCTTGTATTTACGTTGGCTTTGGTCGTCTGTGATACCGTTACCGGAATCATGGCGGCAAGGAAAAGGAAGGAGAAAATTAATTCCAGGGGGCTTAGAAGAACTACGGAGAAGTTCGTGGTCTACGCCTTAGCCATCGGTTTGGCTCACGGGTTCATAGAAACCTTTGAGGTTCCCCTCCTACCCTTGACCTATATCGTATCGGGCTGGATAGCCTTACACGAATTGAAATCTAATTTTGAAAACATACAGGAAGTCTCGGGTCTGGACTTGTGGTCCAAGATAAAAGACGTCCTACCCAAATTCGGAAAGAAAAATGAAAAGGATCCAACTGGGCCGTCAAGTATTGATGGCGGAGGAGAAGTTCGGAATTGAGGACTTGAAAAAACTAATCATCTTCACCGGTAAGGTCGAGGATGATATCGCGGATATCGCCGAGGATAAGGAAGTACGACCTTTCGAGGTTATTGCCTTCATTTTAAAACGCCTGAAGGGAGGTATCGAGGTAGCGAAACATGCCAAGGACATCAAGGATCAGTTCCTGGACCTTTCCGACGCGGAGCTGCTTGAGCTTGCTCCCGTCATTGCCGAAGCTTACGAGGTGGAGGAAGGGAAAACCCAAGACGCAATCGTTGAGTACGTGGTTCCATTGTGGGAGCTCGTCGAGATGGCGTTTGAGTATACTGCTAAGGTGAAGGCTAGAAAGGCGACGTAGGGGTTGTAAGAGTTTTGTTTTAAAGCGGGGTAACGGTTGTGGCTCCGCTTTTTTGTTTATTAGGCTGTAGAAAATTATCTAAATCTTATTAGATTTATCCCAAGTACGGCAGAGTACACCCAACAAATACTTTTTGAATACCCCGGATTTAATAGGAGATCCCGACAAGAACAAGTCCTTATATTTCCGTCTTCTTAAGGTTGGTTGGTAAATTATAAATGGGCAGCCCCCTTTGGGTGACTGGTTCGTCCCATAATAGATATTGTGCAATATTGCAGATATACGGTTGTTAGCATCAATTAATAAAAAATTAAATACAAAT
>JAHDDF010000670.1 GCA_020629475.1 Saprospiraceae bacterium | reverse complement strand
TTCGAAGGTTTCGAGCATACCGTGAATTCCCATATCAATCGTTTACGCGGGAAAATTGAACCCGACGTTTCCAATCCTACCTACATCCTCACCACTTGGGGCGTGGGCTATCGTTTCAACGAAGAAATCTAAATCATGGCAGCACAACATTCCAACCGTCTGTACCTCAAATTAGCATTGGTATTGGTTTCCATCCTTGCCGCCTTGGGTTTGGGTTATGGTTATATATCCTCCTATACCGCTAACGCGTATTTCCAAGAAGTGAACCAGCGCCTTTACGGCAATATCGCTTCGCACTTGGTACAGGAAACCAAGCCTTTGAAAAATGGTGTTCCGGACACCCTCGCCACGCATGATATCATGCACTCGATGATGGTAATCAATCCAAGCACGGAGGTTTACCTTTTAAATCCGGAAGGGGAGATTATTGATTACGTGGTACCTTATAAAACGGTAGTCCGTAAGAAGGTAAACTTAGCGCCGGTGAAGGAATTCATCGCCAATGAGGGCAATACCTTCGTGCTTGGGGACGACCCGAAGAACTTGGAGGAAACCAAGGTATTCTCCGCAGCACCGGTAATGGAAGGTGACAAGCTAACGGGTTATGCCTACATCATCTTGGCTTCCGAGGAACAAACTGAGGTAGCTAGTTCCCTTTTCAGCAGTTATATCATGCGGACGGGCTTGTGGATGTTCTTGCTTGCCCTACTAGGCGCCCTAGTTTTGGGTATGATTGCGGTGTGGTACCTCACGGGGAACCTCAGGCGCATCTCCGCTAAAATACGCCGGTTTAAGGAAGGGGATCTTTCCACCCGTATCGCGGAAAACGAAAAAGGGGATTGGGTAGAACTCGCCAATACCTTTAACGGTATGGCGGATAGGATAGAGGAAAACATAGAAGAAATAAAAGGCGTGGAGCGATTCCGTAGAGAGCTTATCGCCAATGTTTCCCATGACCTCCGTACTCCGCTTGCCATCATGCAAGGTTACATTGAAACCATGCTGATGAAAAAGGATAAACTTGCGGCTGATCGCAGGGATAAATACATGAATATCGTATTTGATAGTAGTCAAAAGCTATCCAATATGGTGGGGCACTTATTTGAATATTCCAAGTTGGAGGCAAACGAAATAAAACCGGAAAAAGAGCCATTCTTCATTTCTGAATTGGCGCAGGATACCATTGCCAATTATCAAATATTAGCGGAGAAAAAGAACATCCATCTCAGTCTTGAAAAAGACGACAACAGCCCTAGGGTTTTCGCGGATATTTCCTTGGTGGAACGGGTGATCCAAAACCTACTGGACAATGCCTTAAAATTCACGCCCGAAGGCGGTAATATTACATTAAGGGTTGAAAATGCCGCGGATGATGTTCAAATCAGCATTTCGGATTCCGGTCCGGGAATGAGTGAGGAGGACCAGAAATTTATTTTTGAGCGGTATACGAAAACCGCCGTCGGACAAAAGGTAAAAAGTGGTGCAGGGTTAGGACTCGCCATCGTTAAGAAAATATTGGAAATCCATGATTCTACGATACGGGTTACTTCGCAGTTGAATGTAGGAACTACGTTTTCTTTTAATTTGGCGACGGCTTGATGGAATGAAGAATTAGGAATTAAAAATGAAGAATTAGTCTTAATTTAAA
>JAHDDF010000669.1 GCA_020629475.1 Saprospiraceae bacterium | reverse complement strand
TTTTTTAAAGCATTTCATGACCACCATACCACTTTTTTTAAAGCATTTCATTAAATGCTTTAAAAAAAAAGACAAAAAAGACAAGAGGAAGCCCTAACTTACCTACAAGTAAAAACCACACACCCATGCCCAGAAAAAGAAAAGGCTCCCGCAGCCGAGGCACCCTGCGTACCTCATGTTGGAATTACTCCGCTCCGGCCCATTACTTCCTCACCATGATAACCAAAAAACGGAAACCCATCCTAGGAGATATATGGCACGGCAAAATGTACCACTCACCCGAGGGTCAAATAGTCGCTGATGAAATCCTCAATATACCGACCTACCATCAACGTATCGTATTGGACGAGTGGGTGGTGATGCCGGATCACATCCATCTACTTGTGACCCTTAAAGATTTTGATTTTGAAAACGGAATCGCCACACCGGTTCCATTCTATCCGGAACAACCGGAATATGCCTTACCGAGAAATATAAAACGGCGTAAGATGCTCATCCCGTTACTCGTCGGAAAGCTGAAAATGCTCACCTCCAAACGCATCAATGAAACGCTAGGAACACCCGGGGTTACCAATTGGCAACACGATTATTATGATATCATTGTGCTGAACAAAGGATCATATTCCCGCATCAAACAATATATCATCAACAATCCTAAAAAATGGAAAAAGCCACCTAGGACTCCATTACCTACTCAAATCCAAAAATACACCGACCGCATAGGACGGTGCCGCAGCGATAATCTCACCACGAAAAGCGGATGAATAAGTCGCTGACACACCAAACTTGGAAGTGATATAATAAGCCGTTTCCAAACTGTAACTCATGTACTCGGCATTATTGGCGAAGATGGTCGTACTGGTCGTCGTTTCGGCCGTAGCTCCGTTTTTCAAAGACTCGACCGTATTCAATTTGGCAATCAGCCACCATTTGTTTTTGAAGAGCCCCACGCCATATTCCAATCCATATCTGAACTCCTCCGAAAACTCCTGAGTCCGATTATTAAAACCGATATATCCGGACACATAAGAACTCACTTTTTTGTTCTTACCCAATTGGAAACCCGTACCGGCATCCACTTGAATCATTTGGTTGAATTCACCGTCGCCGGTTTGCAAGTTTTCCAAGGTACCGCCCGCTGTTTTTCCGGTCGGAATTCCTAGGAGCAATGACACCGATACCGGCACCTTACTACCCGGTTTGGTCAATCCGTATTTCAAGGACAAGTCAATGTCTCCTATTGAATTAAGCGCCTCGCCCGGAACGATGATTTCTTGGGTAGTTGCCGAGCGGAGGTTATTCATATAATTGCGACTGAACAACGGAGCATACATCATAGCCGTCAATCGATTGGTAATTCCATATTCCGCGTAGACGGAAGTATTGAAAATACCGGTCGTCACATTCGGATCCAATCCGCCCGTGGAAGTATAGTGTTGATCGAACACCACCCACCATTGGGACAACTTAACATATGCTTTCCCCTTTTTTTGTGGCCAAGGTCCTCCCGCTTTCGCGGAAAAATTCACTAGGAATAATATTGAAATAAAAAGGATTAATTTTTTCATAATAAAAAGGAATTTCCCGTAAGGGGATATTAGATGTTATCACGAAAAATTGAGTATAGCCAAACCGTTATTTTGGAAATC
>JAHDDF010000668.1 GCA_020629475.1 Saprospiraceae bacterium | reverse complement strand
GGTACTTCGGCATCAACGGAAGGTTCAGGCACAGGAGGGGCAGGTTCTGATACTTTGGTGCTACAATTGGAAGTCAATAAAACCAGACATAGTGCAGCAAGTCCGAATAATCGCATAATTATCACTTTTTATTTCTCGATTTAGGAAAGTGGAACTTGCCGGGTATAAATAATGTTGGCTCCAAAAGGTAAAAGATATACATTTGCCATCCAAGAAAAAGCCCCGGATTATCTCGTCGCGGGATACTTAGGTATCACGAGGAAAGTCCGGACAACGCAGGACACCGTGCCATCTAACGGATGGGGTTCCATTTCGGTGGGATACGGAAAGTGTAGCAGAAAATAACCGCCTCCCTCGGGAGGTAAGGGTGAAAAAGTGGGGTAAGAGCCCACGGCGTTCCTTGGCAACAAGGATCGGGTATAAACCCCACGGGTTGAAATGCCATGTACACCGGCGCTCCCTCCTTGCGGGGGATAAGGGCGGTCCGCCTGAGACCGGGGGGTAGGCAGTTAGAGCCATCGGCGCGAGCCGTGGTCTAGACAAATGACGGGACACGACAGAATCCGGCTTATCGATCCGGGGCGATTTCTTTTTATAATGAAAAATGGGGAATGAAGAATGAAAAATCCCCCCCCTAATGTCAGGTTTTTCAAATTAATGTTCATGCTCCTGACCCCCTTGTCAGGTCTTCCGACCTGACAACAAAAACCCATCTTTCGAAAATAATTTTTAGCTTTGTCTAAAAATTAATCAGCATGAGTCTAAAACATACACTTTTAGCATTTTTCAGCATGGTTTCAATGGGACTTTTTGCCCAAGATGCCTTGGTAACGGATCGTCCGGATCAAACAGAGGCTTCCTCTACCGTAGGGAAGAATGTATTCCAGATTGAATCCGGTACTTATTTAAGCACTTTGGGTTCCTTGAGATATTGGGGTATTAATAATAACCTATTCCGATATGGGGTGAATGACAAATTGGAATTCCGCTTGGTAACAGAAGTGGGACGAGAAAAAGTAGATGGCTCAGATGAGGTAATTTTAGGTATTTCTGATTTACAGGCAGGAATTAAGGTATCCCTTTTCTCTAACGAAAAAGTTGAAGGTGCATTCATGGCACATGGCTTCTTTCCAACCGGTTCCGGCTCCTTGAACTCCGGTGAGTACGGTGGCTTTTTCCGCTTTTTGCTTTCCCATCCGGTTACGGATAGGATTTCATTCGGATATAATTTAGGTTACGGGTACTACGGGGAAGATGTCCACGGTTTGATTTACACCTATTCCGCAGCATTTTCCTTGAATGATAAAATCGGTTATTTCATTGAATTTTTCGGAGGATCATTGAAATTCGAAGAATTTACTTACGCTTTTGACTCCGGCTTTACGTATTTAATTAACAACAATCTCCAACTTGATTTTTCCCTTGGAAAACAAATTGAAGCAGATGCCGCATTTTATTCTGCAGGAATAAGTTATAGAATTAAATAATGAAAAATTAAGAATGAAGAATTTCCATTGTTCATTCTTAATTTTTCATTATTCATTATAAGAAGTATTTCAAAGCTATGCCGCCGTAATAATTCCTGGGTAATCCCGGATAATAATACCTAGGGGCATTACCACCGAAACTACCGGCATTAATTAATATTT
>JAHDDF010000667.1 GCA_020629475.1 Saprospiraceae bacterium | reverse complement strand
AGCACCGTATTTTTCAATGGCTTCCTTGGGTACAACCGAGCAGTATTGCATGGTTAGAATACCCATCATGGGACGGAAAGGCGCCTTCAAGTTAACCACGAACGTTTTATCATCCTTGGCTACAAAAGGATTTTCATCCGCTACGCGATCCTTGAATATCCAAGCACCGGGAGAGCCTACTTCCTCATCCAGAATACGGTTAAAGGAATACACGAAATCTTCCGCTACTACTTTTCTTCCCTTACCGCCTTCAAATGCCGGATTATCATGGAAATAAACGTCGTCCCTTAAAGTAAAGGTGTATTCCGTTCCGTCCTCGGAGATTTTCCAAGCGGATGAAATGGAGGGCTTTACGTTTAATCCCTCGTCCAACTCTACCAAACCATTGAACAAATGGTGCGCCGACCAAATGTTATTCTGGCTCCTTGCGAAGGCAGGATCCAAGGAGGTAATGGCATTGGGTTGGTTGTACTTGAATATCTTCTTGTCGGAGGAAGGTTGGTCACCGCCGCCGCAAGACATCAATATCGCCGTAAGGCAAAAAAGGAAGAGAAAAGGAAGCTTACGCATGTGCTTGTCTTAGTATTTAGCTCTTTTTGGTAATTCTGTCGCCGTAAATTCTATTGGAATGAATGTCTAAAATATTGCTAATCAGATGTTAGACGCTAGATTTTAGATGTTAGAAAGAGTCTGGCTTACATTATAAAATCGAGTCTAATGTCTAGCATCTAATGTCTTGGTTTTAAGTGTAATGTATTCTTCTTAGCCAGCAACACAATTGACAATTTAAGCTTAGTATTTCAAGAAGGAATCAATATGACTATCAATAACGGAAAGGGTACCCTCATCCGCTATTTTACCGTCTTCCCCAAGTAATTTAGGAAAACCGGAAAGGGGCAATTTATTCGGGAATACGGTTACGCCGACATGATTGAAAACACCGGTCATATGGTCGTTTCCACGAAGATTTCCTGCCCTTCCTGAGGCAACACCTACAAGTAAGGCTTTCTTTCCTACGAAATTCGCCTTGTATTCACGAATGGAAATGGCATCGATGAAGAGCTTCAAAACGCCGGGGATACTTCCGTTATACTCCGGGGAAACTACCACGAATTTATTGGCGGGAATAATTGCCTTGTCCTGCAATTCTACAAGCTTGCTGTCCATATTATCCGGGGAATACATACCCGCATGAAGCAAAACATCCTGAATATCATCCAAGCCTATAAAATGTACCTCTTCCTCCGTTTTTCCCTTGATGACATTATAATAATGTTCAGCCGCTACACGCGTCATGGAACCCGGCCGATTCGTACCTGAAATTACGGTTATCATATAAAGCTTTTTAGTCAGGGTGACAGTTATCTAAAAGCAAAAGTTCAAAGTTTGAGCTTTTAATATAAGAAACCAATGAGAGAGGTGTCGCCCTGACTAAAAATCCCTATCAGTTATCTAAAGGCAAAAGTTCAAAATCAGAACTTTTAAAGATGAAAACCGATGAGAGAAGTGTCGCCCTGACTAAAAAGCCTCCCCGATCAGAATCCAAAGCCCAAGCCCAAATGTAAGGAATCAAGGAACAAGTTCAATCCCAAAACAAAAAAAGTCAGACCGGCACCCCCAAGGAAATGAATCCTCGTCAAAGGTGCCCGC
>JAHDDF010000666.1 GCA_020629475.1 Saprospiraceae bacterium | reverse complement strand
ACCTAAGCCGGGAATTCCGTATTTTCACACTCCCCACACAATTTATAAGGTCATGCGCAAAATCAAGCACAATAAATTCAGGTACTTCCTCGCAGGAGCGGGTGTTATTTTTCTCATTGCACTTGCCACTACCGCCCCCGTAAGGAATGCTGCCACAACCGAGGTATTCCATACGCAGTCGGAACTTGATTTTTTTGTTACCCACGGTATTTCCCTGAACATGCCACCTGAGGATTCTACCAGAATCTTTGGTTCCTCTTCTTACTGCTCGGGTTGTCACGGTTATGATCCCAATGGTTTCGCCATGACTTACGGCGAAGGAGAGGAAGTAAACATCCATGATGATTGGAGTTCTTCATTAATGGCAAATTCAGCCAAGGACCCGTTCTGGCGCGCCAAGGTTAGCCATGAGGTTTTAGTGAACCCGGGATTGGCTGACCAAATCGAAAACACCTGTACTTCCTGCCATGCGCCACTTGGGCATTATAATGCATTCTTCAAGGATCAGTTACCCTACACCATGGCGGATTTACATTCCGACACCCTTGGGCTAGATGGCGTCTCCTGCGTAGCTTGCCACCAACTAAGCCCCGACGGATTGGGTACCACGTTTACCGGGGTCATGAATTATGACACCACGGGCGTATTGTACGGACCTTATGAGGATATCTACGAAGGCCCCATGAAGCTCTACTCCGATTATGAGCCGGTCTACGGTTCCCATATCGGACAATCAGAATTGTGCGCGAGTTGCCATACGCTTATCGTGGAAACCTTGGATTTAGACGGGAATCCTACGGGCGGAACCCTTGTTGAACAAGCTACTTATCACGAATGGGTAAACTCCAGGTATAATTTTGAGGAAAAGGAATGCCAAAGTTGCCACTTACCGCAAATCAATGACTCTATCATTATCGCTACGGGTTATGCCGCCTTCTTGGAAGGGCAAGCACCCTTCGGGATTCATGACCTCGTGGGCGGAAACACCTTCATGCTTAAAATCATGAAGGAACATGCGGATGCATTAGGTATTGATGCTACCCCTGAGGCTTTTGACGAGACCTTAGCAAAAACCTACTCCATGCTTCAAACGCAGTCCTTGGATACGGAACTGCAATTGGACATGATCCAAGAGGACACCGCTTTCTTTAGCTATAAACTAACCAATAAGGCAGGGCATAAATTACCGTCAGGTTATCCTTCAAGAATACTCTATGTGGAATTCGAGGTAAAGGATGATGCAGGAAATACCTTGTTCAAATCCGGGCAAACGGATGCCAACGAGCAATTACTATTTATAGACCCCAATTTTGAACCGCATTACGATATGATCAATGCCGAGGATCAGGTTCAGATTTACGAGGTAGTGAACGGTGACGTGAACGGGGATTTCTCCACACTTCTTGAAAGGGGTGCGGTTATCCTTAAGGATAATCGTCTTCTTCCCCAAGGCTTCAAGCGTAGTCATTACACGTACGACACCGTAAAAATCGCGGGCGCGGCGGAATTCGACGGGAATTTTGGTCCTGAGCTTCCTGCGGATAAGGATTTCCCCGGTGGTGCCGATGGTTCGGATATTATCAAGTACCATGTTCCTTTGAACGGGTATTCCGGCGGGAACATCAGCGTTACGGCATCCGTTAAATACCA
>JAHDDF010000665.1 GCA_020629475.1 Saprospiraceae bacterium | reverse complement strand
TGGCGAATACCACGCTCCTTAACTTCAATTTCTTTACGCCCGGAATGGCGTTGAAGATGAAGCCGTCAAACTTATGACGGAAATCCAAGGCGACATAAGAGTCGTTTACGAACTCTAAGTCATCCATCATTTGATACCCGTGCTGGTTGTACAAGAAACTCGCGTTCCCTTTATGGATAGTAAGCAAAGGGTAAGGTACCGCGCCCCAGGTTTTACCCGCACCTACAATCACGTAGGTACGTCCCACTTGGGAGGTGAATTTTTGTGAAACCTTGGCGTCCAGTTTATGGTAATTATAATCACTCCCCAAAAGACCGCGTACCCCAAGGGTATATTCAGCGGTAATAACCGGTGCCGTGATATCGACCTGCTCTCTTTGGAACCCACCGTTACGGGACATGAATACCTCCCCGATGGAATAATTGGTTTTTAGCTTGAACTCCATCGTCTCAAAACTCCCTTGGGTAGTGTCCTGCACCTCAGGGTTGAGTTCAAAAGAATCCGGATAACTGTAAACCGTCTTGTGGGTCGCGGAAAGTTTATTGCTGAAACCCCTGACCCATTCCTTTTCGTAGAAACCATGCGCTTCACGGATAAGGAAAAGATTATCCAAAGGCTGTCTGCGTAACAATGAGGCAAGGATGTGATCATGCGTCATATAGGCATTGCGGAAGTTATAGTCCGACCAATCATAACGATAATGACCACCTATCATGTGCCACTTATTATTCTCGCGTTTCAAGTGGAAATTACCGCCTAGGTGATATTTGAAAAGCTTGTCCTTGTCACCGTACGCCATATAACCCTCAATCAGGAATTTATCCCGGAACTGCCTAGGATTGGTACGCATCCCGAAGCGGTAACGGTTACCCTCAAGGGCATTCCAAGAGAAGGTTTGGAAAAACCGCCCGAACTCCACCGGACCGGCATTGAAGTATCCTGAAGAAACCGTACGTCCCAAGTAATTGTAAAACTTGAAAGCCTTTGTTTCCTTCACCCGCTTAACGGTCTTGTAGATATTCGCCTCCGTTTCGGATAATTCCTCATGGCGCTCCTTTGCCCAATATTCTTGGGTGCGCTTGTAGGCATCATCCGCGATTTCAAGTTGGTCGCCCTTGAAGAATGCCTCATCATAAGGCTTATTCACCTCTATATCCTGCAGTGTCCTCGTCTTGATTACCCGGACCGCTTGCTTCTCCTTGTTTTCACTAATGTTCAAGAGTACCGCCATGCGCTCGTAGTCCTTGAACCAGCCGCCGCTTTCCGTCATGCGGAAACCTTGGTTTACCTCAAGCCCCGTCAGGAAGTTTACGTTGATTTGATCCAAAACGTAAATCTTCAAAGCCTTGATACCCGCCGTTTCCTTATCAATCCAAGCATGACCGGTATAAGCCGTATCCCCTTTTCTCCTAGGGGTAAATTCGAGTTTGTAGCAAAAGCGGTCGTCAATGGTTGTGCTATCCGTCAAGAAGTACTTATAGGTAATCAATGCCGATTTGGCAAAAGGACTGGTAAAACCCCGTCCACCCAATTCTTGGGTGTTCTCGTAGATGTCGATATTCGGGAAAGCGAAATCCGCCGCACCGAATTGGGTCGTATTCTCAATGCCGGAAAACTGCTCCGCTTTGACAATCTCCTTGCGCTTATTCCCCTTCT
>JAHDDF010000664.1 GCA_020629475.1 Saprospiraceae bacterium | reverse complement strand
TCTTGGAATTCCGTATCCTCTACGGTCAAGGTCCAAGTACCTGCCGCATCTTCCCCATTAAAATCTGAAAGATTGCCTGAGGGTTGATAAGTACCGCCATCATTATAAGGGCAAGGAAGATTGGCACTTACTGCTTGATCATCAAATGAAATATTGAAATCCTCTTCATCGTCACAAGCATTTGCAACAAGGGTAACTGTGGTTCCTGCCGGGCTAGTCAAGGTCATGACTAAATCACTAATCCAAGTATGTTCTCCTTGGATATTTAATACGTCTACATCAGCCACAACGCCATCTCCTGTAAACTCAACACTTGTAGAAGCGGAACCGGGAGCGAAACCTGAAATTTGCGCCTCCTCCGTACTAATTTCCGAGGCACAACTTATATCATCGGTAGTAAAGGAATAGGTACTTGACCATCCACTATTCCCGCAAGTATTTGAGGAACTTACCCGCCAGAAATAGGTTGTATTTCCTTGAAGCAATACACCAGAATAGCTTGCCTCGGTTAAACCTGATGCCGCATCTATTACGTTGGCAAATCCATTATCGGAAGCGATTTGAAAATCATAGGAAGTACCCGGAATATCCGCAGCCCAAGTAAATTGGGGTGCCGCAGGTTGAGCTGTTGAGCCGTTTGCGGGGAATGCCAAATCCGGAGCGATTGGAGCGCTATCAAAAATGGTTAATCCTAATTCGGAAGAACCGGATTCTCCTGTTCCTCCTGCGGTTGAGATTGTAAGGGTATAATCCCCCGTGGCAACACCGTTAGTCGTAACGGTTAATGTTACGATAGAACCCGGAGCGGCAGGATTCGCCGAAAAATTAGATGTTGCCCCCGCAGGTAATCCTGACAACGTCATCGAAACATTCGTCGTAAAAGCTTCTGATACCGTTAAGGTATATGTTGCAATAGAAGGTGCACAAATGGTTTGATTTGCCGGGTCAGCAATGGCGGTAAAACCACAAGCAGACACATCTCTTCCATCCACGAACAAAACACCTGAATCATCCGGGTCCAACCAATATTTGATCCCTGTGGTAGTGGTCCCACCACCTTCCCAGTTGGCATACATCCAACCAATCAGGGTGATTATTTAGCGGCACCTCCTCCGGCCTCCTCCGGTAAGTTGTCCTACGATTCTTTTGTTCTGATCAAACAACGGCGAACCAGAGGAACCACCTTCCGTTGTTCCTACATCCCAATCATCTACCCTTACGTGGGTCGCGTTAAGATTGGGGTTGTCACCTCCATAAGTGGTAATGGTGGATGGATCGTTTTCAAAACTGATCCTCTTTTCTTCCAAATTTGGATGATGCACTGCAATAGAACTTGTAGGTGCTACTTGTTCACGGCTCCAACCGGCAAAATGGGCATCCGCTTCTTCAAGAACCGGATCGTCCAATTCAAGGAGGACAAAATCGGAATCACCCCAACCTGCCCTGAAAACGGAACCGGAATTGAAGGTATTTAATGAGCCATCCCCTCCTTGACCGCTTGCCGCTGAATTTGGTTGTCTGCAAGTTGAATTCTCATAATTCCAATATACCACAAGACTAGCGGCATTATTGGAACCGGGACCACAGTGGTCCGCCGTTAAAAAATATGGTGTACAATCTTCTCTCGCATTATTAATTAATGCGCCGGAGCAAGTTT
>JAHDDF010000140.1 GCA_020629475.1 Saprospiraceae bacterium | reverse complement strand
CCTTGAGCGCCTCGCCGATGAACCGGTTTGGTTATCTACTTCCGGGCTAGGGGTGTATTGGCTACATATCCGCCTGGATTCCCGACCGAAGTATTATACCTATGGACCTTATAAGAGTTAAGGAGGGAATGGTTTAAAAGCTATATCCTAGCTGTAAATAAATTTTTTCAACAGGGGAAGCTAGACCGGTGAAGGGGGACATTCCTAAGCCGTGCTCATAACGGCATTCAAGGGAGAATCCTTTGATTTGATAACCGATTCCGGCAAGCAATCCCAACTCGTGTTTCGAGAATTCGGACAAGGCTTTTTCCGTGGTATTTATTGGCTCCGCCAATAGGAAGCTTTCCTTGTTGAGTTCATTTTTAGTTTCAAATAAAAAACCGTTGGAAATACCTGCCCCGAAGAACACTCCTTTTTCCTTTACACCTAAGCGATAGCGGAACATATTATTAATTTTAACCGCCCCTACGCCAATGGTCGTATCATAATTAACGTACCTACCGTTTCCTTGATCGTCATAGTAATTCCCTTCGTAAGTGGAGGTGGTGTAAACGATTTCGTTTTGCACTTGAAGTCTTTCTAAATGTCTAGGGAAAATTAACCGTACGGATGCCCCGAAAACATAGGTAGGGACAACGGGGAATTCCCCGTTTCTTAAATGAACAAAACCACTGCTGGCATTAAATTTAATTTTAGAAACTCCACCACCAGCTACAATCCCGAATTTTGCTTTTACCTTTTCTTTTCGTTGAACAAAGTCAGGTTCTTTGGAAGTAGCTTCATAATAATCCAAGAAAAGGTTTTTAAGGTCTTCACTTTTGTATTCCACTTCTTTTAATCGATTACTTACTCCACTCCAATCCGACAAGTAGTTTTTTAATTGAAGCATGTATTTTTTATTTTCCCTTAATTTATCATGCTGATTTACTTGTTGTAAATACCTGTGATATTCCAATAATTCGATTCCTTTTTCAGTTTTTATGTAGTAATTGTCTGTGGCAAAATCATTTCTAAAATAGTAGAGACTTTTTTTGCCTTCCACCAATGCTAGTAGGAATGTCGTATCGGATTGCAGTTGGATTTCTTTTTTGTAGGTTAATCCGTCGGTCATGTTGGATTCAATCCTAGAGGATACGATGCTACTGATGTAGGTGTCATTATTTACCGTAAGCCTTGAAATATCTTTTGCGGTATATTCCTTAATTAAATTTTCATTTTTCCCGAAGTGGATATCCTTGGGATGTCTTGCCCAATTTCGGTAATCCACCATTCCTTTTACGGTTTCACCGTTCGTGAATGTAACCGTTGCTTCCAAGAAGTTTTTCTGGGCGAATACTTGTAGTCCTAGGAAGCTTAAGAATAATATGAATGCTGTTTTTTTCATTATCTTGAATTGTGATATTTATTTCGAATTAAAAACTATAACCCACCAAGAAATAAACACGGTTTAATCTTGAATTTAAGGCGCCGTATTTAGACATACCATGATTAAATTCATAACGGATTTCCGCCATGATTCCCTTGTGTTCGTAGCCGATTCCCGCTAAAAAACCTAAATTATATTTCCTGAATTCAGGAAGCGCTAATTCCTCGTCGGATTCCGTAAATGAATCATAAACCCTAGTGGAAGTGAGCTTGTTACCGCCTTCCAGCACGATGCCGTTAGCCATTCCGCCTCCTAGGAAAAACCCTTCTCCCTTGTAGCCCAGCGTGTATCGGAACATGGTATTTAAGGCAATACTTCCCATCCCGATTTCCGTTGCGATTTCCTCATAATTTCCTACGCTTAAGTTTTTGGTATAACTGCCTGTAGCTTTAAATGCTGCAGTGTACATTAATTCGTTATGAATTTGCAAGCGCCACATTTTTTGAGGTAAGAAAATTTTCATGGATACGCCTACACTTGGTGCAAACTTAGAGTCAAAACCCGGAGTAGTTAAATGTTTCCATTGGTGCGCGGCTGAAAAATGAACATCATTCCAAGCAATGCCACCAACGGCACCGAATTTTAATTTCGTTTTTCTACGTTCCTTTTTCCATTCCGGCTTTTCGGAAACGCATTCGTAATACTCTGTAAATAATCTTTTTAAATCCTGTTTTTTATAATTTGGGTTGTTGGGTTGTATTTCAATACTGCCGCAATCGCCTAGGTATTTTCTGAGCTGCCCTAGAAATTTATTGTTTTGTTGGGTAGCACGGTTTTCTCCTTTTTTTACGTAGTATAATTTGTAAATAAGAAGCTCATAATTTCCATCTTTTTTGATGTAGAAATTATGGAAATCTTGCCCGCTTCTATATTGGTATAAACTTTTTTCTCCCTCGAATAAAACCTCAAGGAATAATGCTTCCTTTTTTAGGTCAGGCGTATTTTTGTAATTCAATTTAGCCGTACCGGGCTCACGCACTTCGTGGTCCACAACGGCTCCTTGGTATTTTACGCCCTCTACCGTAAATTGATCTACTTCTCCGGGGCCGTATGCCTTCATGTTTTTCTCCGAACTTCCGAAAAGGATAGTTGAAGGATTGTGGTTCCAAGTTTTATAATGGATAAGCCCTTTTTTCGTTTTTCCGTCCTTGAAAACAACGGTAGCCGGTTGTAAATTCTTCTGGGCAAAAGCATTGATGAACAATGCGATAAAAAAGAAAAGAAAGATTGATTTTTTCACTTTTCCGAATGTTGATATGGTTATCAAATTTTGTCCTCGATATAAGAGAGGGCAGAATTTGGAAATGTGAGTTTTAGTGAAGAAATTATTTTACATCCATGAATTTTCCGTCTTGAAAAAGTAGAACTTTTTCCTTGAAGTCGTTGCTATAAAAACCGGAATCCTCATCCGGAATAAATGTTTTGTAGCGAATACTTTTTGCGGATGCGTCGTAGGAAATTTGATGATCTTGGGTTCGGTTGCAAGTATTATTGAGTTCAGTGCCTGAAGGGAAGCAATTATGGCATTTGTCCAGTTTGCCATTTTCTTCAATATATACCTGAACCGTGGCATGCTTCTTACCTCCACCATAGGTACCGCTTCCGAATAATAAATAGTAGGTTTTATCTGCTTCCGTAATGGTCTCAATTTTATAAAACCCTACTTCGGTATGTTCCCAAAAATCTTGTTGTTCATCTTCAATAAGAGAAAAAGAATATTCCCCATCTCCGGGATTAAATTCTAAATAGGTAGTATAATCGTGATAACTACCACCTCCTAGATTGTCCCAAGAAAAGATCCTTATTTTTTTATTTTCTGATGTTACAATGGAACAGCTTTCGGAAAGACTATCCAAGGGGGCGTCCCTGAATTTCGGGTGTTGACTTAAGGCAATGAAAGTGGAGTCGAACAGGTTAAAAATGCTATCCCTTTCAGGACTATGATAGTAGTCGAACCGCGCCTCGAATTTATTTACGGCATCCGCCTCCAATTTCTCAATGGGGGTAATTTGTGCGTTCGCATGAAAAAAGAGAGCGATAAAAATCGTTACGAGTAGAGATAAGCTGATTGTTTTTCCTAGTTCCATGAAAATGAAACGGAATACATTAAAATAGTATTGGGATAATCCCATCTATTAATACCCTTCTGTAGAGACGCATTGCATGCGTCTCATGCCCGGATAATTTATTAGGTGAAATTTAGACGCGAGCACCGCGTCTCTACAAGATGGATAACGAAACGAATTACCCTCCTAGCTGCGCCGCGTTCTGCTCCCATTTAATGTCCTCTTGGCTCGGGATATTATTCCCACGGTAACGAACTACAACCTTATAGGAAGGATCCAAGGATTTAACCATGGGTTCCAATATGGTTTCCATGAGGTTTTCCGCTTCCTTTTTGGCGCGTTCGCCCACGTTATTCTGCTCCGCGTCCTTGCGGAATTCACGACGCAGGAGATTAAAGTTCTTATTGAAATCATCATTAGAGATTTCACGCAACCAACCCACGTCCAGTTTATCGATTTTTGGGTAAACCTCGTGGGCAAGAATTTTGGGTTGGGGTAGGGTAACCACTACCTGCTTCTTGCGCGAATCCGTTTCGATTTCGAAGTACTCATCCAATTTGAAACCTACCTTCATGATACTGATGGCGGTAATCTCCAAGTCCGTAGAGGATACCTGATAGCCCCAAACCTTAGTGGAAAGCTCCTTGGAAAGCCCTTTCTTATCTCTAACCTCAATCGTGGCAAGTTCCGCGATGACCTTTTCCATGCGTTGTTCCATAACACCTTCGGAACTTTCGAAATCGCGGATGATTGCACCTTCTTGTAGACGATTGACTAAGGGTTTTAATCCCTCCTCCATCGCAACGGAACAAGGGGAATATACCTTCTTGCCACGTACGCTAAGGGTCCCGCCTGTACTTTCCAATAAAGTGGTAATGACATGGTTTACCAAGAAACAAGTATACTTACCCGCTACCTCGTACAAGGCATCCACGGATTTGGTGGCATCCGCTTGATACCATTGCTCATAAGTGGAGGAAGTAGAATCGCGTAAAGCGATGACATCGTAGTAATATAAATCCCGCAAATAATTATGATGCTTGCGGTACTCTCCTTCGATTTTGCTTTTTATCTCATCGGGAAGGTTCATACGGTTGGCGACGTGGATGAGGATTTCCATGTTCAACTGCCCCACCATCTTATTGAAATCCCTACGATACATGGATGGCTCCGACATGATACGGAGGACATCATCCGTTTTCAATCCGGTCCTGAAATCCGCGGGAACGTAATTAATTTTCATCCGTTGCGGGACATCGGAATCACCGCCTTCGCCTTGATCAAAATTATATTCCTTGACTTGTCCGGGGCCAATGGGGCCGCCCATGAATTTTTTCCAAATGATAAAACCCGCTGCCCCGGTAAGTAGTACCAAAGCTCCGATTTTCAACAAGGATTTCGTCTTTTCCATATTCGAATTATCTACCGAATCTCATTCTTCTGACGTAAAAATAAGCGAATCCGAAGAGCAAGAGTAGAATTAACGGAAGGACAATGTTAATAAACCTCCAATAATTCTTTTCCTCCTCCGCCCTAGTACAATCCAAGAGCTTAAGTTTTACCTCCCTGTTTTTAGCGGAAACCAAGTTCCCGTCGTCCAACATGTATTCAATGGCATTCATGAGGAAGTCCTTGTTGGCAAAGGTGTATTGCGCCACCCGGTCAAAACCTAAACCACGGACTTCCTTCTTTTCCGCGTCATAATCATTCTTGATGATATCACCGTCGCCAACCACCAACATTTTGGTAGGTACACTCGATGTCCTGAATTCCTGCCCCTTGGATTGTAACAACCCTTTCATTTCGGAAGTTGCCTTGAATTCATATGCCGAGGGGAATACACCTTCGGATAAAACGGCAAGCGGAAGATTTTGTCTCTTGAATGCTTCCTTGGGTGGTTTTTCCGTTACGAGATCAAAGGAAAGAAGGAAAGGCGCATACTTGGTCATAGTATAATTGGAAGTCCTAAGCAAGACCGTTTTCTTTAAATCCGTTTTCTTGGTGGCAATAGTGTCCACGGTGGAAGCGAAGCGGAATTGTACCCTATCCAAGTTCTTTACGATGGGATTATCCGAGAAAGGTGCAGCCGCAGGGTGGAAATGCCAATCAAAAACCTCTGTTTGCGCCGCACCCCCAAGGTCACCTGTAACGAGCTTAACGGGGGTACATTCAAAATCCATCACGATATTCGGTTCAATACGGTAACCGTATTTGAATAGTTGATCCTCTAGGTTCAAGGGATAATCGTAAGGGGTATATGCGTTTCGCATGAGCATGGAATCCAAGGACCCCGTAAGTCTATCCAAAAGCCAAATGACTTTTCCTCCACCCATGACGTATTGGTCGATTAGGAATTTATCCTTTTCGGGGAAGGCGGTTCTCGGTTTTGCTACAACAAGAAGATCGATCCTAGGATCAATGATGTCTACCTTATCTAAGGGCAATCGTCCTACGGCATAACCCGCAGCCCTTAACGTCCGGTCCATATCCGCCACGTTAGCGGCGGGCAGTTCCCCGTGCCCTTCCGTAAAGGCGATTACCTTTTCCGATTGGAAGGAGGCACGACGGATGGCGTCCGCTAAGTTGTATTCCAATAAGCTAATGGAATTATTCACTACCGTTTCCGGTGCGGCACCGGGTACGTCATTGACCATGAGGTTTACCACGACTGTATCCGCGCCTTCAACCACTGCGGCAGGGAAAACGTAAACGTCTTTCCCTTGGCGATCCTTTCCTGCACGGAAGGGTTTAATGCCTACCCGTTGCAATGCTACGGCACGGTTCCTGACCAAGGCGGGATCGCCCTTATTTGGATCCTCGAAAAGGTAGGATACACGACTGGATTCCGCTTGGAAATCATCCAGCTTTTCAGCAATGGCTTTTTTGAATCTTTTATAATCAGCAGGGAGGAAATCGGCGGTCATGAAGACCTTTACCGTTACATCAGTTTGTATGGCGCCTAGCATTCCTTCAACCGGTGCGGAGAGGCTATACCTTTGATCTTCGGTTAAGTCCAAATCGCCGCGAAAGCGGGATGAAATAATATTGATACAAACCAAAACCCCAAGGAGAATGAGTAAGGATTTCCTTGCCTTTTTTCCGGATAAAACCGCTATTGTTAGTCCTAGGAAAAAGATGATAACGGAAAGGAAATAAACCAAATCCCTGGTGTCGATTACACCTCGACTAATGGAGTAGTAATGGTTTTCTATTCCAAGGGATTGCACGAAAGCATCCGAATTACCGAAGAAGACGGGCAGGGCGCTGATATAATAAAATCCCCAATGCAAGAAGAAGCAAAGGAATGCCGCGGACATGAACGCCACGATTTGATTCTTGGTAAGGGAAGATGTAAATAAGCCAATGGAGGCATAAGCGCCGCCCAGCAGCAATAGTCCGAAATAGGAAGCTAAAATGGCTCCCGTATCCACGTTTCCTTTGGGTGAACCCAAATCGGAAATACTATAGAAATAGAGTAGGGTAGGGAGAATGGCGAATGCGACCAATGCCAAGCAAGCCAAGTATTTTCCTAGGACGATATCCCTTATCGTAAGGGGTTTGGTAACCAAGAATTCTATGGTTCCCGTTTGCTTTTCCTCCGCCAATGTCCGCATGGTGATGGCGGGGATAAGGAAAGTGAAAATCCAAGGCGCTATGTCAAAGAATTGATCAAGGGTAGCGTAGCAATAATCAAGGAGGCTATAATCCGGGAAAACCCAAAGGAATAATCCCGTAATGACCAAGAATACCCCAATGGCTATGTATGCCGTAAGAGAGCTAAAAAAGGTATTGAGTTCCTTGCCGAAAATTCGAATCATGGTTTTGCTTAGATGTTGGTTTCAAGGAATAAGTATGCTATTACTTACCCTTTAGGTAGCAGGATTGGGTTCCTGTCGTTATAGATTTTGAGGTATTTAATGAGCTTAATCGCGGATAATGGCTTGCCTTCATCTTCCAGTGATTTACTGAGTCCTTTGTCATTACCAATCCATTCCCTAACGGTGATATTATTAAACAATGCTTCTTCCCCGGTCTCGAATTTAAGCATCATGCCTGTAAGGCTTCTTCTTTTAGTCGGGAAGACACCTGTTCGGAATGGTTTTCCTGTGTGTGGGTTATAAGCGGAAACCAATTTATCCTCCGTTGTTACGAATTCCTTTTCGAAGTAGCATATATTCCCCCTGATGCTTAATCCGGAATAGGTAATTAAGCCTTTTTTTGTATCAATAGCGGTACGGATATAAGGTCTACCGTTTACGCAAATACCCCAGATTTTAGGCGCGGGGATTTCTTCGCCTGATTCCTCTATTTTAACGATGCCTGATTTCGCGCGGAAGCGCTCTTCCATTACTACATATTCCGTGGAAATGTCTTGCCAGGAATAAGTAGGGGAATCATTTTTGAAATCCTCGAAGGAGGTATAAATCCCGTTGGTGAAGGAGAAGGAGTTATCCAACTTGTCCTGCGCCATTGCCGTAAAGGCGATAAAAAGGATGATAAGGGTAATGGTATGACGCATATTACTTATGGGTTAAGTACCTGAAAATATCCTCTACCTCACGGGTTTCGGCGGAAAGCCCTAACAAGGTTAAATCATTTTCCACCGCGAATCGGAAGAGGTCGCCACGAAGGTCTTTTTCGGGATTAACGGTAAGTGTCCAATTCCGTTTTGAGTTTCCTTGGGAAAAGCGCATTACCGCCTTGTCCTTGAAACGCTCGTCCAAGGGGAATTCCTCGGCAAATTCTATGGATATATCAATACCGCTTTTTCCTGCCTGTTGTTTCAGGCTATCCAAGGCGCCATCCGCTACGATTTCCCCTTGGTTGATAATAACCACTTTGTCACAAAGCGCCTCCACCTCTTGCATGATGTGCGTGGAAAGAATGACCGTTTTTTCCTGCCCCAGCCCACGAATGAGTTCTCGGATATCCGCAAGCTGGTTGGGATCCAATCCTGAGGTAGGCTCATCGAGGATAAGCACTTCAGGGTCGTGGATTAATGCTTGGGCTAAACCCACCCTTTGGCGGTATCCCTTGGATAAGGCATTGATTTTCTTGTGTTGCTCCCTGCCCAGACCGGTGAGTTCCACCATATCCGCCACGCGTTGTTTGCGCTTGTCCAAGGAGTGCATCCCCGCCACGAAACCCAAATACTCCTTGACGTACATGTCCTTGTACAAGGGATTGTGTTCCGGTAGGTACCCGATACGACGTTTTACCTCTTCGGCTTGTGAACGGGTATCGAAACCGCAAACGGTAGCGGTACCGCCGTCTTGGTCAAGGAATCCCGAAAGGATTTTCATGGTAGTGCTTTTCCCGGCACCGTTTGGTCCCAAGAAACCGGTAATGCCACCGGGAAGTGCCTCAAAGGAGATACCCGCCAATGCTTTTTGGTCGCCGTAGGTCTTTTGGAGTTCAGATATTCGTACAGACATTCAAACAAGAATTTGTCCTAGCGGGAACATTTGAGGAACCCCACTTTTCTTTTGTATAGTATATTGTTGTTTCAAAGCGTTGTATGAGAGATAAAAGATTTAAGAGCATGTTTAAAATTTAGTAATTGGTCTGCGAAGCTCACTTTTTTGATTACTCTTCGTTGAAAAACCGGGCTTGATAGCGCTGCTATCACCCTATTTTTTCGCCTCGATTTATCAAAAAATTGATACTTCTCGACATACTGACCAAAATTTAAACATGCTCTAAGGTATACTTTGCTTCTTTTATCTTTAAAGACCAAAGATCATAAAAATCAATATCAATATGAAAAACGTGAGTTTCGCTCTTGCGGTATTTGCTTGCCTGCTTTTTTTTAGTTGCGGTAAGACGGATAGTGTAGCACCGGATGTCCGGGATGCCGAAAATGAGATAACAACCGAGATCAAGGAAGAAGTTGTTGAACCTTCTACTATTGAAACGGAAGAAGATGATACGGCAATTGCTGAAGGGAATGAGGAAGAGGAAGGAAATGATGTAAAGGAAGAAGACAAGACTCCTGAAAAGCCCAAGGACAGGGAGACGGAACCTATTGCGGAAAGCACCGAGAAACCCGGCAAACCAAGTAAGCCCGTTACCCCGCCGGTGAAGGAAACGCCCGTTCCTTCGGCTCCTAAACCGGAAATTTCAGCACCAACCCCTTCCGTTCCGGTGAATAATGAAGAACCGGAAACAGGGCCGGGACCTGTTCCTACGACTCCACCACCACCAAGACCCGTTTCGCCGCCTGTTCCTACACCGGTTGCTGATCCTGAACCGGAACCGGCACCCGTTAAGGTAAAACCGGATCATTCCGGTTGGTCTAGCATTTTATCCAAGCACGTGAGTAGTTCAGGCGTCGTGGATTACAAAGCGATGGTAGGGAAGCGAGGAGCCATTCAGGATTATTTGGATGAATTGGCAAGTTTGCCGCCAAAAGCGGATTGGAGCCGCAACGAGAAAATGGCGTATTGGATCAATCTTTACAATGCGGCAACGGTGAAGCTTATAGCGGATAATTACGGCATTAAAAGTATCACGGAGCTAGATGGCGGAAGCCCTTGGAAAAAGAAACGCGTGAAAAGCGGTGCCAAGCTTTTGACCTTGGATGAAATCGAGAATGCCATCCTGCGCCCTGAATTCGGGGATGCTAGGATTCACTTCGCGGTAAATTGTGCGGCGAAGAGTTGTCCGCCTTTGATGAACAAGGCGTGGATGCCAGGCTCCTTGGACGCGGATTTGGATAGGATGACCAAGAAGTTCGTCAATAATTCCAAGTACAACCAAATCGAATCGAAGAAGGCTAAGGTGTCCAAGATTTTTGAATGGTACGCCGTGGATTTCGGGGATTTGCGTACGTATTTGAACAAGTATTCCTCTACTCAAATTAAGTCGGGAACCAAGATTGAATACAATGAGTATGATTGGTCCTTGAACGGGAATTGAT
>JAHDDF010000663.1 GCA_020629475.1 Saprospiraceae bacterium | reverse complement strand
CTTTTTTTTGTCGTCTTCCTAGACGGAGTAATTGTTCACGGAAGCTGAGGTAAGGCGCTTCCGCCTTGACGATATTGTACTTTTTCGAAATTCCTCTTGCTTCTATGATTCTTTTACTCATTCCCGATGTGATTAGGCGACGTCCGCGAAATAGGATTCCGTTGACGAAAAGGTGAAGATGCCTACAAGCAGCATCAGGAATGCGGAAGCCGTACTGATTCCGATAATAATTGGGTCAATAGGTGCGCCTGTAAATCCGGCCCTTGCCAATGCCATTACCCCGGTAAGGGGATTAATCGCCAATAATTTTTCCCAAACCGAACCTCCTAGGACGGAAACGGGATAAATCACCGGACTGGCGAACAAGAGGAATTGTATCATAAACGGTACGATGTACCTGAAGTCCCTATACTTTACGCTCAAGGCGGAAATAAATAAGCCGGTTCCAAGGGTCGTCATGCCGCAAAGAAGGGTGGCAATGGCATAAAAGGGAATGATTTTCCAAGAAAGGAATTCCGTCCCGTTGCCCGAAAGGGTGTAGAAAGCTATCAAGCTCAAAAAGGCGATGATGCCCATGAGGAAATCAAAGAAGTTGGCAAAAATAGCGGAGCTTGGAATGACGATTTTTGGGAAGTAAACCTTCTTGATAATGGAGGAATTATTGATCATGGAATTGGTGGCGCCTGATAATCCGGCGCTAAAGAAATTCCAAAGTAATAATCCACTGAAGTAAAATACGGGTCCCGGTAAACCGTCCGTAGGAACGGAAAGCAATCCGCTGAAGAAAATCGTAAATACCAACATCATGGCGATGGGCTGTAGGATTGCCCAAAGGAAACCAAGGAGGGTTTGCTTGTAGCGTACCTTTATGTCACGCCAAGCGAAGAAGTAAAATAACTCCCTGTAACTGCCCAATTCCTTGAGTTTGGACAGCCAATTTTGCTTGGGCGTAATTTTATATTCAGGTACCGCTCCCGGCATATTATCAGGTAGTTTTCTCCCATTTTTCCATAAAACCCGCTATATCTTCCTCGGTGTAAAAATGGCGGCAATATTCGGAGGCATAAACATCCTCCAAGGAAAGAAACGAAGGTACGAGACTTTTGCCGCTTTCGTGGAGGGATTTAAGATGTGAGGATTTATCCATACTCCGGTTTGCGGAGGGTAGTTGCTTGAAATCTATTCCTAGGAATCCCTTGAACGCCCTCTTGTAGCAATCGTTTAGTTTTTCGGTTTTAATGCAGAGTAAATCGAAATTTGGATATTCAATAATGGTGAACCCGTCTTTCTTCCTGAAAGGGCTTTTCAGGAGGTCAATGCCAAGAAATTGGTTGAATTCCGTTTTTATCCATTCCTCGGGGAAAGAGACATCCCCGGTTTCTAGATAATTGATTAAATCATCTTTTGTAACCTCGTCGAATGATTTGCCGGTAATGGCATCCGCGTTTTCAAAGAAGTTGGAATACCACCGGGATACGGGTTCCCTGACCAGGGTTATAATTTTTAATCTTTTGCTTGTCGTGTTTACTTGGTGCTGTAATTCAAGCCCGTAATCAATTTGTTCACGGTACTTCATTTCCGCATCGGGGAGGATTTCCTTGAGCCAATTGTCGGAAAGAAAGTGGGTGTGCCTAATCTTCCCAAGAGGGATTTCTTGGCGCAAA
>JAHDDF010000139.1 GCA_020629475.1 Saprospiraceae bacterium | reverse complement strand
CTTGGCGATGACGAGACTACTATAAAGTCCCTTGAAATCATGGATGTTTCAGGCAGATCCATCTTTGAAATAAATGATATAGGAGTATCTTCCCCGGTAAATGTATCCGAATTAAGTCAAGGAATTTATTTCATCCGTATTACGACTCCTTCAGGAAAATCAGCTATAAAAAAATGGATCAAAAACTAAGATGCAATTCAAAAAACAATATCCATTCCTAATTATATTAATTTTAATAAGCATTAATCTAAACGGGCAGGATTCTCAATTCATTCCGGATGAAAATGCTTATTGGAATATCAATCGTGTATCATGGGGAAACTTCACCCCTTTACCTCCAATAGGAGTCTTAGGTGACACTCTAATTTCAGGTGAAAATTATATCAAAATATACCAATCCACCGAGTTGGATTGGCAGGAAGGAGATAAGGAATATTTTTGTGCGGCAAGGGAGGATTCCGGGAAGTGGTTGTTTATACCGGAAAGTGATTCCGTGGAATATTTATTATATGATTTCAATGTTCATGTAGGAGACACGATTCAAATCAATAACCCTTGGACGACCGGGGAAGTTGAAACTTTAATTACAAGCATAGATTCAATTGAAATCAATGGCGAAATGAGAAAAAGAATCCATTCGGACAATCTTGACCAAGGTAATTTTTTCGATGAATGGATTGAAGGAATAGGAAGCATTCATGGTCTTGTTTATGGTACTTCATATGCTACTGACGGTGGTCATGTCCTAATTTGTCATTTCCACAATGACATCCTCTTGTATCAATATTGGAACGCTGAGGATTGCATACATGATGTATCCATTAAGGAAGTAGAAGAGGAGGATTATTTTTCCGTTTACCCGAATCCCGCAAAAGAAAATCTAACGCTTTCCATTAGGAATGGGCTTCCCTTACCGAAATCGATTTCCATCATTACCCTTGAAGGAAAAACAAAGTATTATAGTGAGGATTTCCGTTCCCTAACCGTTAAAATTTCCCATTTGGAAAATGGTTTATATTTTTTAAAATTCACCCAAGAAAATGGTCTTGAAACTATAAGGAAATTCATTATCCGGAGAGATTGAATTTATACCGCTAGACTAAACCTAAACTCACTCCCCTCCCCTATTTTCGGTTCCAACCAATTAATCATTCCAAATCCTTAAAATCATACCATAATGAAAAAGCGGTACATTCTTTCCGAATATACCGCTTCTTCTTCATTAACCAGGAAATAAGCTTACTCCACAACCAAAGATTGTGTCATAAAGCTTCCTTCCGCCTCCAAACGAATGAAATATGTTCCGCTTGGAATACTTTCTACGTTCAGTTCAAACGACTCCCTATTAGGTGTCCCTGAAAGGATAAGCTGTCCTAGGGTATTGTATAGCTCGAAACGTTCCACGGCAACCGTTGAACGGATATTCAACTCAAAGGAAACAGGATTCGGGAATAATTTAACCTCACCCGGGAAAATTTCCTCATTGTATACACCAAGGCAATCATTAGCGGCTCCGGGTGTCGCGAAAACGGAAATTAAAACACCGTTACCGTCATCAATGGTAACGCCGGAATCCGTTTTTTCGAAATCCCAAGAACCCGCATCACCGTTATCGGAAGAAGGATCACAAAGAACTAGGGAATAACCTTGCCCGTCTGCTTCCAAGGGCCAAGGTGCCAAATCGGAATACGTAACGGAATCCACCAACACTCCTGCATTGGAGAACAATGAAACCGTTTCGCCACCGTTGTTTAATCCACCGGCATCCCATTGAACGGAAGTGGTACCGAATGTCGCGTCAAACAATGCCGCATCCCTTGAAAGAACCAAGTACTCTCCCGGATTTAAAACGGTTGAACCTACAAAAGTATGGAATACACCACTTAAGGTATATCCTTCCAAATCAACTGCTTCCGTATCGTTGTTGTATAATTCCAAGAACTCGTATTCATCCGGCCCATCAGGAGAATTATAGAAAATTTCATTTATTACGATATCCTTTGCAGGAGTGTCATTGTCGTTAATGGTTACCGTATACACGGAATCCGAGGAAATCAATCCACCGTTATCCACGTTCGCCAAGGCAAACACGGCATTTTCAATTAATTCCTCATCAGCATCATCAATGATGGTAACGGTAACCGTCATGGTATCTTCCGCAACTCCACCGGGGAAAGTTACGCTTGTAGGAGCGTAAGTGAAATCCGCACCGTCCGTCGCGGTAGACGAAGGATCAACTACTACCTCAACGGTAGTAGGGTTAGCATTACCGAAAGCAATAGCCACATCGAAACTCACGGAACCCGCATCCTCACCTACCGTAACATCCGTACCGATAACGGAAACCACCGGGTTATCCGTGGAAGTACAGGAAACAACATTTGCCATTCCTGGAGAAGCCAAAACCTCAACACCGGAGGAAATTACCCCCGTAGGGTTGGTAGAGGAGAACCAGAAAAACGGATCGTTATTATCCTCGTTTACGTCACAAAGCTCCAAGGAAGGACCGGAATCGGAGGTACTAGGAAAAGTAGCACCATCATCATAAGTAACGAAGTCCACCACGTTACCGGAAGCATCAATCAATTCAATGGTCTCACCCGTATTGTTCAAACCACCAAAATCCCACTCATCAGGGGTAAACCCGAATGCATTATTAAACGCCGCAGCGTCTAATGCGATTACGTAATAATCACCCGGATTCAAAATGGTGGAAACAGTCCAAGTGTGCGCCAAAGCGGAGCTTAAGGAGTATCCGTTCAGGTCGACGGCTACAACATCGTTGTTGAATATCTCAATAAACTCCAAGGAATCCGTACCGGTATTGTTATACATGATTTCAGTAATAACCAGTTCCGCAGGAGGTGTATCGTTATCCAAAATACTTACCGTATATAAGGAGTCCGTGGAAACGGTCGCCCCGTTATCGGCATTAGCCAAAGCAAAAATCGCCTCCTCAATAATTTCTTGATCCGCATCATCAATGATATTAACGGTAACGGTCATGGTATCATTTGCTACACCCGCAGGGAATGTAAGAGTCGTCGGGGAATAAGTGAAATCCGCGCCATCCGTAGCGGTTGATCCACTTGCTAATATGATGTCAACGTTTGTAGGATTGGCGTTTCCGAAAGCTACGGCTACATCAAAAGAGAAACTTCCGATATCCTCCGTTACGGAAACGGAAGTCCCGATTACGGAAATAATTGGATTAGCGGTTGAAGCACAGGAAACAACGTTTGCCATACCGGGAGATGCCATAATTTCTTCACCTGAGGAAATAATACCGGTCGGATTTGTGGAAGAGAACCAGAAGAAGGGATCGTTATTATCCTCATTGAAATCACAAAGCTCAACTGATGGTCCTGAATTAGACGTAGAGGGGAAAGTGGCGCCATTATCATAGGTAACCACATCGACCATATTCCCGAAAGGATCCCTAAGCTCAATGGTTTCCCCCGTATTGTTTAATCCTTGTCCGGAAGTCCATTGATCGGGGGAAAACCCGAATGCATTATTAAAGGCAACCGCGTCCCCGCAAATCACGTAGTAATCTCCGGGATTTAATACCGTTGCTACCGCCCAAGTATGGTTAACCGCATTGGTCAGGGAGAATCCCGCAAGGTCAATCGGGGCGGAATCATTGTTGTAGATTTCAATAAATTCCAAGGAATCCGTTCCCGGATTATTGTACATGAACTCGTTGATGACCAAAGCCGGAATCGGTGTATCATCATCTTGGATGGTCAATGTATAAGTACCGTTCGTACCGATCACCGCCGAATTATCCGGGTTCATCAAGTTCAAGATGATGGTTTCGTTAGGTTCGATAACGATATCATCGTTAATCGTTACCGTAATTACTTGGTTCATGGTTGAGGAACCGGGGAAAGTAACGCTGGTTGCGGAGATGGAGTAATCCCCGGGAGCCGCGGTTGATGCCGCATCCACCATAACATCAACGGATGTCGGGTTCATGTCTGCTCCTGAAATAGCGATTTCTACCGTAGTGGAACCTGCGGCCTCGGCAACGGTTGCGGAAGAACCCAAGAACGAAACGGTAGGATTTGCCGGCGCTCCGTATTGATACGTTCCGTAAGGAAAAGGAGGCATCGCATCCGCGTTAGTAGCGGTATTATCCAAAATATTAGGATCTTGAATGGTCCAATTGGATTCGGTCCAATTAGAACCGTCAGGTCCCGTAAAATCAACCCGGTAAGCCCAAGAATCCAAGTACTCCCAGGAAGCGGCGGTTCCATCCAAATTAATGTCGCCAAAAACATCAATTACGGCGCCGGATTGGTATACCTCGATACCGTCATCACCATTAAATCCACCTGCTGCGGAGTCGACGTAGTCAGGATTAAAACCAAGGTAAGTTATAAATTCAGTTTCCGCGTTGGTAACGTAAATGAAGTCACCCGCCATAGCGGCATCGGCAGGAAAAGCATATTCTTGGCCATCGGTTCCACCACCATTATTCGCCACACCAAATCCATAAATACTTAGATCGGGAATGTCATTAATGACGTAAAACTCCAATACTTTTGGTGTTCCGTTAGGAAGCGGTCCATCAAGGACACCGGTGAGGATAAGATTTGCCTTCAAGGAGAAGAACATCATCACCATCAGGGAAAGGGTAAAAATTCTTTTCATAACTGGAAAGGATAGTTATTGAGTAGTGAGTGAATTTCCGCCATTAACTTTTCCGTATTAATGACCCACAAAAATAACCAATGTATCGGCGATTCCAGCCACCGGGTTATTATTTTAGTGTAAATTGAATCCGGCAAATCTTACATTCTCTCAAGTTTGCGGGAGGAAATTAATTTTTATATATTTAAGTATTGATTATCAGTAAGTTATAATCAAAAAAGTAATTATAACCGGAAACTTGATCCATTAAATGAAAATTCATTTTGGCTTAGAATTCGAGGAAGTTGTTTTCCTTCCCGAAAAAATTGAGGAAACCAAGGGTGTTTTTGTTTTAGGCAAATTGGGCATACTCTCTCTTCTTGAGAAATTCGCCGGCTTAGAGGCTAGTTCAGGAAACCAAGATTTCCTTCGTATTGAGCAATTCAGGCAAGCCATCCAGGCGGAATTGACCGATAATCCGGAGTCTTTTTACAAAACCTCATTTGAAGCGGATGGTTTAGCCACTGCCGCTAAGTTGTTACAAATGAGGGACACCCTTTTGATTTCCGGTTTTGATTTCGAAAGTAATTTGCAAGGGCTCCCCAATCGAATTAAGGAGATTCAGGGTTTACATGAAAAAACAAGGAATAATCTCGGAACGGGATATGCCGATCGGGTGTATGCCATTTTGCAATCAGGGAATGAGATTAAATTTCCGATCGAGGAAATTTTCATTAACGAACCGGAACATCTCCTACCAATTGATATCAAAAGGATATTCCGATTCCTAAAAAGCAAAGGGGTAAAAATTTCCTTTGCGGTTGATAACATACCTGAAGGAAAATCGGATTTATTACGTTTCACGGCTAAGATCATGGAGCCCACATCCGGTAAAACGGAAAAAATACCGCTTAGTGCCGATGGTTCCCTTGTTATCATTCGTTCAAAGCGGGAAACCGAGGCTGCTGAGTTTATCGCTAAGCTTATCCGTAATAATCCGGATTTTAAACCCCTTTGCCTAATACCGGAAAAGAACCGGGCACTTGATAATGCCATTATTCAAGAAGGAATTCCTTCCTTGGGCATTTTATCTTCTTCCCTTGGACGTCCTTCGCTACAAATTCTACGTTTAATCACCGCGTTTCTTTGGGATCCGATTGATCCTTATAAGATTATTGAGTTCCTTTCATTGGCTACTAAGCCACTTCATCAGGACTTGGCAAGTGTTCTTGCGAGATTAATGTCCGCTACTCCCGGAATTGGTTCGGATCGATGGGATTTTGAGGTCTCTCTGTTCTTTAGGGAACTGAGACAACTCGCGGATGAAGACTCAAGCATAGATTATGGCAGAATTCGTTTTGAATATGAGTTCTGGTTCAACCGAAGGCGATACGACGTTGAAAGTGGTATTCCGGTAAGGGAAGTTATTGAAGTTTTCGAGGAGCTTCAGTCCTGGGCTAGAAAAACCTATGACGAATTGCCCGGAAAGGTCAGCAGTTTCATGGTTCTAAGCCAGCAAGCCAAAAGAATTACGGAATTGCTCCATGCCCTTCCTGATTCAGAAAAGAATCTTAGCTTCCTACGTCTGGAAAGAATCGTGCGAACGGTGTACGAACCTGCGCCCGTAGTCTTCCGTGAGGAGGAAATGGGTCATTTACCTTTTATCTACCACAATTCCGCCATCATCGGAAATCCGGAAAGTATGTTGTGGTGGAATTTTACGGATCACGACAGGGATTATTTTTTCTCGGAATGGTATCCGAAGGAAGTGGAATTCCTACATGGCAATGGTATTGAAATTCCTACCCCTTCCCTAAAAAATAAGCTTGCCATTTGGCAAAGGAATATTCCTTTCGTTCGAACTGCAAATAGAATGGTTCTCGTTATTCCTGAGAGGGTGAATGGTCAAGCGGTTCAACCTCATTCTCTTGAAGGAGACTTAAAAGCTACTTTTGGAGATTTGAGCCCTATTTCCTTCGAGGTAGAAACTGAAAACGGAAAAGAATTCCTAGAAAAACATTTCACCTATTCTCAAAGGGTTTCCATTGAACATCAGAAAATTGGTTTACCTAAACCATTCATAAACGTAAACATAGCGGATAAGCTAACCCAGGGAGAAGAAGAAACCTTTACCGGTTTAGATTCCCTGTTTTACTATCCATATAAATACGTTTTCAAGCACAAACTCGGCTTGAAAAAATCACCGATTTTGAGTGTGGTAAAGGACCATACACTTATGGGTAATCTTGCTCATAGATTCTTTGAATTGATGTTTCGTCAAGAAGAAGTAACTCGATGGACCAGAGGCAAGGTCGAGCATTGGATTGAAGAAAGATCAAAGCATCTTCTTGGAAGAGAGGGTGCCGTTTTATTGATGTACGGTAAAGAACCGGAACGGGCAGCTTTCCTTCGTAAGGTAAAAAATGCGTCATGGGTTCTCCTGGATATGATTCGAAGGGATGGTTGGTCCATCAAGGAAACTGAAATGAATCTAAAAGGGGATTTCCGGGGTAAGGTCATTAAAGGAAAGGCTGATCTTGTTTTAGAAAGGAATGATGAACAAGCAGTTATTGACTTTAAATGGGGTGGAAAAACAAGACGTAAAAATATTATCCGAAGTCGGGAGGATTTGCAATTGGTAATGTATTCCAAGCTATTGTCCCAAAATGATTCTTGGGCACACACCGCCTACTTCATTATCTCCGAAGCAGAGATGATTACCAGGAATCAAAAGGCTTTTACCTCTTCAACCGCCGTTGAGCCCGATGTTGATCATGTCCAGATTAACCAAGAAATATGGCAGAAAATGGAGAAGACTTTTGATTGGCGTATGCAGCAATTCAAGGAGGGAAAAATCGAGGTGCGTACCAAACATACCCTCGATCAATTAGAGGAAATTTACTTTGGTCAATTGGTGGATTTACTTGAAATGAAGCAGGAGGATTCCCCGTATGATAATTATTCAACCCTCGTGAACTTGATTGATTAGAGATTTGAATTTTCCTCTTCAATGAAAAAGGGCTTGAAACCGAATGGTTCCAAGCCCTTTTTCATTGCATTGATTTCGATTAACCACCGAAGTCATCAAAGGAAATATTTTCCTCCGGTACCCCTAAACGGTCAAGTGCATCAATTACGGATTTATTCATCAATGGAGGACCACAGAAGTAGTACTCGATTTCTTCAGGTTCAGGGTGGTTGTTGAGATATTCCTTCTCACAAACCGGCATGATATAACCTACGAAACCATCACCGTCATCATTGATATCCTCCTTCTTATTCCAATTGTCCTCAGGTAACGGATTATCCAAGGCAACATAGAATTTGAAATTCGGGTATTCTTTTTCGATGGCACGGAATTGATCGATATAGAACAACTCACGTTTTGTACGTCCACCGTACCAGAATGACACTTTACGGTCGGTCGTCTTCAAAGTGTGGAATAAGTGGAAAAGGTGTGAACGAAGCGGCGCCATTCCTGCACCACCACCGATGTATACCATTTCCTTCTTGGTCGGCTTAATGAAGAACTCACCGTAAGGACCGGAAATCGTACACTTATCACCCGGCTTTAAACCGAAAACATAGGAGGAACAAACTCCAGGGTTTACGTTCATCCAAGCATTTGCCGCACGATCCCAAGGTGGCGTAGCGATACGGATATTCAACATGATGATATTACCCTCAGCAGGGTGATTCGCCATGGAATATGCACGGAATTGTGGTTCGTTATTTACCATTTTCAAAGGCCAAAGACCGAATTTATCCCACTCGGATTGGAACTTGTTCGGGTCATCACCGTGGTGCTCGGGGTGAGCGGTGATGTCCATGTCCTTGTATTCAACAGTAATCTTAGGTACGTCAATCTGGATATAACCCCCGGATTGGAAATCCATGGTTTCGCCATCCGGCAACTCTACTACGAACTCCTTGATAAAGGATGCTACATTGTAGTTGGATTTAACCGTACACTCGAATTTCTTGATACCGAAAATTTCCTCAGGAATGGAAATCTTCATGTTTTCACGAACCTTCACCTGACAAGCAAGACGCTTATTCTCGGCAGCTTCCTTACGGGTAAGGTGGTTCATTTCCGTTGGAAGAACGTCACCCCCACCCTCGTGAACATGACATTCACACATAGCGCATGTTCCACCACCACCGCAAGCAGAAGGAAGGAAAATACCGCTATCGGAAAGAGCCGCCAAAAGATTAGTACCCGGTTGGGTAATAATCGGATTTTCCTGATCCCCATTAACGATGATGTTGACATCACCTTGGGGAACCAAGCGTTTCCTTGCCGCAAGCAGGATATAGGATAAGGCGAGAATTACGCCACCGAAGACAAGAACCGCCCAAAGAATCGGCATAAAGTCCATATCGGATATTTTTTTGATTTAGACCATTTACTAGGAAACAGCCTTACTTAATTTCTGTTTTCAGAATCGGGATTAAAATTCGGGTTTAATACCCATCAAACTCATAAAGGCGATACCCATTAAGCCGGTAATGATGAATGCCATACCTAAACCCCTCAAAGCAGGTGGCACGTTTGAGTAACGGATTTTCTCCCTAATCGCGGCGATTGCCACGATTGCCAAGAAGAATCCGAACCCGGAACCGAGTCCAAAGGAAACGGATTCACCGAATGCGTACTCACGGGATACCATGAATAAAGAACCACCCAAGATGGCACAGTTCACCGTAATCAATGGCAAGAATATACCCAAGGAGTTATACAAGGAAGGAGAGAATTTCTCTACCGCCATTTCCACGAGCTGTACCATTGATGCGATTACCGCGATAAAGAGGATGAATCGCAAGAAGGTCAAATCAACACCGAACAAACCGGTCTCAGCAAGTAAATACTCATTGATTAACCAGTTAACCGGCATCGTAACCGCTAGTACGAAAATTACCGCAAGACCCAAACCGAAGGCGGTTTTCACCGTCTTGGATACCGCTAGGTAAGAACACATACCTAAGAAATAGGCAAGAACCATGTTCTCGATAAAAGCGGCTTTCAAAAATAAATTTAGAGCTTCCATTGTCTTTAATTCATTTCTATTATTCGGAAAAATTGAATTTTCCGGGTTTAGGAAATGTCAACTAATTTCTTGTTACGTGAACGCTGGATCCAGATGATAATACCTACCACGAATAGTGCGGATGCAGGCAATACCATCAAACCGTTATTGGAATACCAAGAGAACCAAGAACCTAATCCGGATTCTGCCGCGGTATTGATTAGATAGCTAACCCCCGCTACTTTTTCGGTAGCTTCGATATTGGGTCCAATAATATTGATTCCGCCCCAAGGAGAACCTGCGAAAAGGGTACCCTTTCCGAAAATCTCACGAGCCATTGCTACGAGGATAAGGATGAATCCGTAACCAAGACCGTTACCTACGCCGTCAAGGAAGGAGCGCCAAGGTTTGTTTGCCATAGCGAATGCCTCCAAACGTCCCATTACGATACAGTTGGTAATGATAAGTCCGATAAATACGGAAAGGTCTTTCCATACCGGGTATTGGAATGCCTTAAGGACCAACTCCACTACCGTTACCAAGGTAGCGATGATGATCAACTGGGCAATCATCCTTACCTCTTTAGGAATAGCGTTCCTTAGAAGAGAGGTGATCAAGTTTGCGAAAGCACAAACGAATACTACCGCGATAGACATTACCAATGCCTTGAAAACAAGGGTGGTAACGGCAAGAGCGGAGCAAATACCGAGTACCTGTACGGTAATCGGGTTGTTGTCGTCCAATGGATCGGTAAGGAGTTTTCTTTCCTTTTTACCGAATAATGGTTCTTTTT